>RFKJ01000607.1 GCA_003694325.1 Deltaproteobacteria bacterium | reverse complement strand
TCGGTGCAGGCATGGTTCTCCTATGGCCCGCCACACCGGATAAGGCCAGCGGCCCGGCGGTCGGCCACCCGGTGCCGGCGGCCTCCCCCGCTTCCTCGGGAGCATGGATGGACCCGGTCTCCTTGCTGGTCATGGGCGTCGAGCTGCAGCGATTCGCACCGGCGGACGACCCCGCCGCGTCGCTGGGTGATTCCCTGGAGATCATCGAGGCGGGCGGCCTGTCGCTGGCACCCTACGACGGGCCGGCACTGCAGCCGGTGGTCGGCTGGCGCAGCCGCCACCTGTCCCTGACCCTGGCCCCGGGGCTGGCCGCCCACGCCGGCACGGCCACCAGCGCCGACGGCCGGGAGGCGCGGGTCACCACGGTGCAGTGGCGCGCCGAGGGGCGGGCATGGTGGCTGGCGGGTCCGCTGCTCGCCGGGCTGGACGTCGGTCTGAGCGGCGGCGGCGGGCGTAGCGGGGGTGTCCAGGTCGCCGAGGCGCCGCTGGCGGTGTCGGTGGCCCCCACGGCCGGGGTACTTGTCGGGCTGGGGGACGCCTTCGACCTCAGCCTGCGGGCGCGCTACCCGGTGCGATTCGTCGACACCGCCGTCGACCACGGCCTGTCCGGCGCCGTGGCCCTGATGTGGCATCCCTGAGTCCGCCGTGCCCCGCCTCGCCCTGTTCGATCTCGACCGCACGCTGATCGCCGTCAACTCGGCGACCGGCTGGATCAAGCGGGAGGTGCGGCTGGGCTTCCTGACGCGCCGGCAGGCCATGCGCGGCGCCTACGAGATCGCCAAGTACCAGCTCGGCTTCTCGCGCATGGAGCAGACCATCGAGGACGCCGTGCGGGCGCTGGCCGGTGACGAGGAAGCCGCCGTGGCCCGGCGCACCCTGGACTTCTGGCGGGAGGAGGTGGCCCGTACCGTCCGGCCCGGTGCCCGCGCCGCCGTGCAGGCGCACCTCGATGCCGGGGACCACGTGGCCCTGCTGACCAGCAGCAGCGAGTACATGTGTCGGGCCGTCGCCGAGGACCTGCCCTTCGAGCGGTGGGGATGCAACCGCTTCGAGGTGGTCGACGGGCGGTTCACCGGCGAGGTTCGCAAGCCCCTCTGCTACGGCGAGGGAAAGATCCACCACGCCGAGGCGCTGGCCGCCGAGCTTGGCCTGTCCCTGGAAGACTGCGTCTTCTACACCGACAGCTACAGCGACCTGCCGGGCCTGGAGGCGGTCGGGCAGCCGGTGGTGGTCCACCCGGATCCGCGGCTCGCGCGTCACGCCCGCCGCCGGGGCTGGCCGATTGTCGACTGGGGGCCATAGCGGCCGGGCGGTCCCTGACATACGCAACCATCCCCCAGGAGGCACGATGAGCAACGACCGCCCCAAGCGAGGCCAGGCCACCGACGATCCCGCGGTCCGGCGCGAACTGCGCGATGGCCTGTCCGATGGGCTCCTGCCGCTGCAGACCCTCGACGTGGCCGGTGCCGCCGACGTCGACGAACTGCTGCGCGGCATGTCGCTGACGGCGTTCGGCGGCCGCCGCATGGGCGAGGCCGCGGACGTGCTCTACGAGATGATCACCGACCCGGAATGCTCGGTCGTCCTCACCCTGTCCGGTGCGATGACGGTGGCCAAGATGGGCCTGCTCATCACCGAGATGATCGAGCGGGGCTGGGTGCAGGCGGTGGTCAGCACCGGCGCGCTGATGACCCACGGCCTCGTCGAACTGGCCGGCCTGGGCCACTTCAAGGCGGCGCCGGGGGTCTCCGACGACGAGCTGTTCCGCAAGGGCTACCTGCGCGTCTACGACACCTACGAGCTGGAAGCCAACCTCAACGACCTGGAGCGGATCCTCCACCACGAGGTGTTTCCGCGGCTGGTCCCCGGCGAACGGTTCGGGTCCCGCCATCTCTGCCGGCTCATCGGGGAGGCCCTGGCGAAGCCGGGGGTCCGCGGCATCATGGCGAGCGCCTGGCGGGCCGGCGTGCCCATCTACATCCCGGCGTTCACCGACAGCGAGCTCGGGCTGGACGTGGCGACCTGGTACCTCGGCCGGAAGCTCGAGGCCGAGGGGCGGGACACGGTCAAGTCGGCCCTGCTCGAGCTGCGCAGCGACTTCGACCCCTTCCTGGACCTCGGGCACTTCGCCCGCATCGTGACCGATTCGCCGCACATGGGGATCTTCACCATCGGCGGGGGCGTCCCCCGGAACTGGGCCCAGCAGGCGCCGCCGTTCATCGACATCATGAACACCGCGCTGAACAAGAATGCCCCCTTCAACCGCTACCGCTACGGCGTGCGGATCTGCCCCGAACCGGTGCACTGGGGGGGGCTGTCGGGCTGCACCTACACCGAGGGGGTTTCCTGGGGGAAGTTCATCCCCGAGAGCGAGGGCGGGCGCTACGCGGAGGTCCACACCGACGCCACCATTGCCTGGCCGCTGGTGGTCAAGGCCGTCATGCAGCGGCTCGACAAGACCGGCGCCGAGGTCCGCGCGCCGTCCCTCGACCTGCCCGGCTGCCAGCCGGCCCCCTGATCGGCACGGCCGGCTCCGGCACCCGGCCGCCAGCGGGGCCTTCCCGGTACCCGCGCAGGCCGGTGGTCAGGCGGGGTGCACCGTGGCGTCCACGCTACGGTCGCCGGCGCGCACTTCGACCCGCACGCCGTCGTCCCAGCAGCCCTCCCGCAGGGTCGCCAGGGCCCACACCTGCCCGTCGATCCGGGCCGCGGACGTCAGTCGACCCACCTCCTGGCCGTCGCGGAACACCGTCGCCCCGACCGGCGGGAGCGCGTCCTCCGCCAGCAGCAGGCGGGTGATCTTCTTGCGGACGCCGCCCCGCCGCTCGATCCGGTTGATCGTCTCCTGGCCGAGGTAGCAGCCCTTGGTGAAGCTGACGCAGTCCTCGTTGTAGCGAAGCTCGTGGACCATGGACTTGTCGGTGCCGTCCTGGGGCCACGCCGGGCGACCGGCGAAGATGCGCAGCGCATCCATCGCCAGGAACCCCGTGGGGGTGGCGCCGGCGGCGACGGCCGCGCCCCAGGTGCTGTCGAGGACCTCCTTGGGGACGACGAGGTCGGCGCCGCCCAGGCCGACCCGATCGCGCCGCAGCACCCGGATCGTGCCGTGCAGGGCGGCCGGGTCATCACCGACGGCCTGGTGGGCGTGGTCGGCGGGGGGGACCGGCAGGTGGAGGGCGGCCAGCACCGCGTCGGTGCCGGGACCGGCGAGGTGCAGCAGGCTGAGGTCGTCGAGTGCCTCGACGTCGATGTCGTCGAGCATCAGGAACATCTGGAAGCGGTCGCGGAACCAGTCGGCGTCGACCCCCTCGAGGACCCCGAGGAACCGGTGCTCGGTGAGGGCGTACCAGTCGACGAGGCCCTGCACCCGGCCCCGGTCGTCGACGATCACGCTGCGGGCACCCTGGCCGGGTTCCATGTCGATGTACTTGTTGGTGAACATCCCGTTCAGCCACCGCCGCAGCTCCTCGCCCTCGGCGGCGATGAGCGAGGTGGCGGCGAGGTCGGTGATGCCGCAGCCGGCGCGGACGGCGGCGATCTCGGCGGCGACCGCCGCGTCCCGGTCCGTCCCGAAGGCGGCCGGGAGCAACCAGTCGCCGAAGGTGTCCATGTCAGCCCCGCCGGCGACGTGGCTGGCGAACAGGGGGGTCTTGTGCACGGGTGCCTCCGGGCGGGGGTTCTATCGGGCCGGGGCGTGGCCGACAGGCCGGCCGGTGCGGGCGGCAGGACGGGGGCGCCCATCGGGCGGTCCCGCGATCAATCGAAGTCCTCGGGCTTGTGGCGACCGCGGGGCATGAGCACGGTGGCGTCGCCGTCGAGGGCGTCGTCGGGAGGCGCCAGGGTGGTGGTGACCGCCGGACCCTGCCCGGGCGGAGGGGCGAAG
>RFKJ01000606.1 GCA_003694325.1 Deltaproteobacteria bacterium | reverse complement strand
CGCCGCCGCGCTCCACGCCGCGCTGCAACGGGAGAAGGACCTCGTCCTCCTCGACGTGCGGGAGCGCCACGAGCTGGATCTCGCCCGCATCGACAGCGCGGTCCACATCCCCATGGGGGAGATCGTCTCCCGCTACCGGGAGCTGGACCCCTCGGCCCACATCGTGGTCATGTGCCACCACGGGATCCGGAGCTGGAACGTCGCCCGCTTCCTGGTGGAGCGGGCGGGGTTCCGACACGTCGACAACCTCAGCGGGGGGATCGACGCCTGGGCGCTGGAGGTCGACCCGACCACCCCGCGCTACTGACGGCGGGGAGAAGCCGGGCCTCCCGGCCGCCCCCGGCTCGAGCAGACTGCTGCGTCCAGACCGCTGCGTCGCGGTCAGTCGGCGGCGTCCTGTTCGGCGGTCAGGGCCGCCAGGTCCTCGGCCCCGGGGAGCTGGGAGAGGTCGGGGACGACCACGATCTCGATGCGCCGGTTCGCCGCCCGCCCCTCGGGGGTGTCGTTGGAGGCGACCGGGTGGAACTCCGCGTAGCTGGCGGCGCTGAGCCGCTCGGGCGGCACGCCGGCCTCGATGAGCGTCTCGACCACCGACACGGCCCGGGCGCTGCCCAGCTCCCAGTTGTTGTGGAAGCGGGAGGTCGAGATGGGCACGTTGTCGGTGTGCCCCTCGACCTGGAAGGAACGATCGGGAATCGAGGCCAGCACCGCGCCGACCTCGGCCAGCGCCTTGCGCCCCTCCTCGGAGAGATCGGCCTTGCCCGACTCGAAGAGGATGTCGGTGGCCATCACCACCACCATGCGTCCGTCGACGATCCGGACTTTCAGCCGGCCGGCGTCGATGAGCGCCTGGAAGCGGTCGAGCATGTCGCGGAACTGCGCGACCCGCGCTTCGGCGGCCGCCTTGCGCTTCGCGGCCTCGGCCAGGGCGGCCTTGACCTCCTCCACCCGAGCCCGCAGGCTGCTGCGGTCCTTGAGCAGCTCGGCCTGCTGGGCACGCAGCACCGCCGTCTCCTCCTCGTAGATGCTGCGCAGCTTGTCCAGCTCGGCCTGCAGGCGGGCCACCTCGGCCTGCTCGTCGGCCAGGGCCTGCTGGAGCTCGGCGATGGTGGCGTCGCGCTCGGCGAGGGTCGCGGTCAGGTCGTTGCGGGTGGACTCCAGCTCGGCCTGGAGCGCGTCGTAGTCCTTCTTCTTCACGCAGCCGGTGCTCAGGACGAGCAGGGCCGCAACGGCGGGGAGCTTCATGGGACCTCCGGTCCAGGGGACCGCGCCGGTCCTATCCACGTCGGGCCCGCCCGGCCGTCGGGACGGGTCAACGATTTTTCCTGTTCCATGTACCGCCGCAGGCGCCGTCGAGTCATCGACCCCAGGACATGTCGCCGTCCTCGTCACCGTCCGGCGCGTCGCCGTCGTGCAGCGGCTCGTCGTCGTCCCCGGGCCGGGCAGGCCCGCCCCCGACGTGGTGGCCGAGGGCCCGGGCCTCGACGACGCAGCGACCGCCGTCGATGTCGATGACCAGCTCGAGCAGCCCGTCGATGGTGACCGGATCGAGGACCTCGGCGCCCAGGTGCACCGCGAAGCCCTCGCCTGCCCCGGGGCCGCGGCCATCGGATCCCTCGTCGACGTCGGTGTCCGGCGCGTCACAGGGCGGGGGCGCCTCGGCGTCGCCGTCGTCGTCGGTCTCGGGATCGGCCGCCTCGCCGACCTCGGTCTCCTCCTCCACCACGACACCGCCGACATCCTCACTGCCCGACAGGTCGAGCCACCCGCCGTCGAAGCGCCCCTGCAGCTCCAGGCCTTCGAGGTCCATCCACGCCCGGTGTCCCTCGACCTCGACCATCGCCGAGACCACCTGGCCCTCGAGTTCCCGCGGATCCAGCCCCTCGCAGGCGCCGCCGACGCGGGTGCCATCACCGCCGTCACCCATCATCACCCCGCGCGGACCGCCGGCGTGACCGCCCCCCCGGTACGGGGAGACCTCGGTGGCCCGCACGTCGCGGAGGGTCACCGACCACGCTCCCGAACGCATCTCGCCGGCACCCGGCGGGGGCTCGGGCGGCGGACAGGCGGCCAGGAACAGGACGAGGGTCGGGGACAGCAGGGCGATGCGGATCGACATGATTCCTCCAGGGTTCGTGCCGACGGTCTTGCAACCATCGTTCCAGGCCCGACGATCGGCTTCCCATCGAGCCCGCCGATGAATCGCTCCCCTGGCCCCTCCCCTGCATCCGCCCGATCCCCGACATGGCTGTCGCGGCCGTTTCTGGACGGGATTGCCCCACATCCGTTAGGCGGGCCAACGACCGCGCATTTTCGCGCGGCGTGCCGCGCCCGGTCCCGGCGCACCCCCCACTTCGTTCACGAACAAGAGGACTTCCAAGCGCAAGATCCTGCTCGCCGCTGTGGCGCTCTCCTCCCTCGCCGGCTGCACCCTCAAGGGCGCCCGGGCCCCCCAGGCGCCCATCCCCTTCGCCGACGCCGGCTTCACCGTGATGGGACAGACCACCGAAGAAGCCTGTGGGGCCTACGTCCTCGGCATCGACTGGGGCCACCTGTTCAGCAACCAGGGTGCCAGCCTGTCGGCCCCGGTGACCGGCGGCTTCACCCTGCCGGCCCTCCCCATCGGCGGCCCGACCCCCGAGGAGAAGCGCGCCCTGTACCACGCCCTCGACAAGATCCCCGACGCCACCCACGTCCTCGACGTCCGGGCGGAGACCAAGACCGTCGGCTTCGCCCCCATGGGCTTCCCGATCTTCGGCCAGCGCTGCGCCACCGTCCACGCCCGCGGCGTGAAGATCGACGAGCGGCCGAACCCGCAGCAGGGCTGATCCCGCTCCGGTTCACGACGGCCGCCCCGGGGCTTCGGTCCCGCGGCGGCCGTCCTGCGTCCGCCGGCGGCAGGCCCCCGCCCTCAGCGCAGCAGCTCGCGCTCCAGGGCTCCGCGCACCCGGGCCTCGACGGCCATGAGGTAGTCCTGGAGCTGCACGTCGTTGGGGGTGTAGAAGTAGTCCTCGACGTAGCGGGCCGCGATGTCGCCCCAGGTCCGCACGGCGCCGGTGCGCGAATCGTGCAGCACCCACAACAGCCGGAACCGGGCGCCGGCGGCGCAGCCGCGGCTCTGCCCGACGAACCAGCCGCCATTGTGGGCGTAGTAGTGGACGATGATCGGCACGAGCAGCGTGTCGGCGTCGATCTCGGGCAGCGCCCCGGGATCGAGGGGCTGGGGGATCAGCTCGAAGCGTGGCAGGTTCTGGTTGTCCTCGCCGTCCAGCGGACCGGTCCCCCGCACGGTGCGGCGCCGGGGGGGCTGCAGTGCCGACTCGACGCTGGCGGTCACCGGCGACCACGACACGCCCCGCTCGGTCAGCACCTCCCCCATGGTGGCGTCGGTCCACTCCTGGGCCTGGGCGGCATAGGCGGCCTGCTGGGAGAACCGCAGCCCCAGTGAGCGCACCTGGTTGCCGACCTCCGGCAGGTACTCGTAGCCGCCGGAGTGCCAGACCTTGCCGACGTAGTAGTTGGCGTAGAACACGTCGAGGAGGGCGGCGACCTCGGGCGTGGGCTCGTTGGAACCGGTGTCACCCTCCGTGGCGCCGGCCTCCTCCTGGTCGGGGGTGAACACCCGGGCCCGGACCTCGGCGCCACCGGGCGCCAGCTCGAGCTGGCCGGCGTGCAGCAGGACCGCCGGGGCCAGGGCCACCGAGGTCGGGCGCGCGACCGGCGGCCCCGGGCGCAGCACCACGTCGCGCCGGTGGGCAGCACAGCCGGCGGTGAAAGCCAGGACCCCGGGCGCCATGGCCAGGGCGAGACGACGGGTGAACAGCGGGGGGGTGGGCAAGGCGGCCTCCGGCGAAGGCCGCTCCATAATGCGAAGGCCGCGGTGGTGGCGTGCCAGGAAGCGGGCCGGCCACCGTCCCCGGCCCGCGTCGTGCCGGCCGCCGGCTTCCTGTCCTCAGGCGACCGCCCGGACCGGTGGGTCCTCGAGGAGCGCGCTGGTCCGCGCCGCGATGTCGTCGAGGGTGACCACGGCACAGATGCCGGTCCCCGCGTTCCGTACCGGCAGGGCCAGGCTGCGCGACCGGATCATGTCGTGGGCCACCCGCCGAAGCGCGGTGTGCGGGGTGGCGTAGAGGCAGGTCTGCCGGCAGATCCGGCCGATCTCCTCGACCCCGTTACGGGCCGCCCAGGTGATCGCCTCGCGTTCCAGGACCCCGACGGCGACGCCCCATCGCTCCACCAGCAGGAGGTCGCCTCGCTCGTGCTCGAGCCGGTCGAGGGCTGTTGCGGGCGCCATCGACGCCTCCACCGCGACGAAGCGGGTCCGCAACGGGAGGAGGCCGACCCGCTCGTGCGGCGGCAACAGCCGGGTGGCCACCCGGGCGATGTCGAGGTCGCCGACGGTGCCGACGGGTCGCTGCTCCTCGACGACGACGATCACCTCGTCGCGACAGCCACGGCGGCGATGCAGCGCGTCGAGGAGCGGGGTGTCGCCCGGCAACGCCTGGGGGGGCACCACGACGAGCTCCCCGCAGGTCAGGTCCCCCGACTCCGCCCGCATCAGGTCCGCCTCGGTCAACACGCCGGCGAGCGCACCGCGGTCATCGAGGACCAGCAGCGGCCGGCCGGCTCCCCGGGCGAGGACGGCGGCGGCGTGCCCGACGGAGTCGGTCGCCCGAACCACGGGGGGGTCTACCGACATGACTTCTCGGAGCGCAAGCATGGAAACCTCGCGGACGATGTGCACAGCATCCGGGGGTGGGCATCCAGCGCCCGGCCGGACTGCGACACACCTCGATGGTGGCCGAGGATCGGGCCGGTTCGCCGTCCCGGTTCGCGCCGATGGGTCACGAAAGGTCGCCGATCCCGGTCCCTGACGATGGACCCTCGGCGTGTGAAGCTGGGGTGTACCCCTCGTGGACCCCGAAGCACCGGAGCGCCCCGTGGCCGAGCTGACCCGACGAGAGCTGGTGATGGCCCTCATCCCGGCAGGCCCCCACCCGCGGTTGGCCGGGCTGGATCTCACGGACCTGGACCTGTCGCGCCTCGACCTGTCCGGGGCGAACCTGCGCGGTGCCCGGCTGTGCGCGAGCCTGCTGACCGGCACCCTGCTGCACGGCGCCATCCTCGAGGAGGCCGACCTGACCGGAGCCGAGCTGGAGGGGGCCGACCTCGGCGGGGCGCGGTTGCGTTCCGCGATTTTGACCCGGGTGCGCCTCAACGGCGCGCGACTGGACGGATGTGACGCCCAGGACGCTCGCATGGACGGCATCGAGGCCCGGCGGTCGACCTGGCGCGGCGCGGTGCTGCGACGGGCACGCCTCGACCAGTCGGACCTCACCGGCGCCGACATGTGGGAGGTCGACCTGCAGGACGCCATGCTGCGCGGGTGCCGGCTGGCCGGTGCCGTGCTGGAAGGGGCCAAGCTCACCGACGCCGACCTGACGGCCGCCGTCCTCCAGGGCGCCCGATTGCAGCACGCCCAGCTCGACCGCGCCCAGCTCAAGGACGCCGACCTGACCGGCGCCGACCTGCGCCGCGCCGTGCTACAGCGGGCACGCCTCGTCGGCACCTCCCTGCGCCGGGCCGCCCTGTCGGGGGCGCTCCTGGCCCAGGTCGACCTGTCCAGCGCCGACCTCACGGGAGCCACCGGCCTCGGGGGCCGCCGCTGAGCCGCCCCGACCCCTCGCCCATGACCCGCCTCGGCCCCTCGCCCATG
>RFKJ01000605.1 GCA_003694325.1 Deltaproteobacteria bacterium | reverse complement strand
TGCCCGCGATGTGGGGCAGGGGAACGGGATTGGACAGGGGGGCGGTGTCGAGCCCGCGAGGCGGGGCGTGGGGCCACGGGAGACGCCCCCGTGGCCGCGATGGAGTCAGTCCAGCAGTTCGTAGGCGGGCAGCGTGAGGAAATCCGGGCACCGCTCCGCCGACACCAGGTTCACGAAGATCCGGGCGGCGTCGGCGAACCGGTTGCCCGGGCCGGCGGCTGCAGCGAGGTCGCGGGCCTCGGCCTCGATCACCCCGACCACCAGGTCGCGGGTGACCACCGTGCCGTCGTCGAGACGGGCCTGGTGGCGCACCTGCTGCCAGAGCTGGGCCCGGCTGATCTCGGCGGTGGCGGCGTCCTCCATCAGGTCGTAGAGCGGCACGCAGCCGTTGCCCCGCAGCCAGGCCTCGAGGTACTGGAGGCCGACCCGGGCGTTCCAGACCACGCCTTCCATCGTTCGACGCCCCTGGGGCACGGCAAGGAGATCGTCCCGGGTCACCTGGACGTCGGGGCGCTTGCGATGGATCTGGTGGGGTCCGGGCATGTGGGCGTCGAAGACCTCGCGGGCGATCGGGACCAGGCCGGGATGGGCCACCCAGGTCCCGTCGTGACCGGCGGTGACCTCGCGCAGCTTGTCGCGCCGCACCTTGTCGAGCGCCTGCTCGTTGAGGGCCGGATCCCGCTTGATGGGGATCTGGGCAGCCATGCCTCCCATGGCGTGCACCTCCCGTCGGTGGCAGGTCTGGATCACCAGGGAGGTGTAGGCCGCCATGAACGGCTGGGTCATGCCCACCTCCGATCGATCCGGCAGCACCCGGTCGGGGTGGGCGCCCAGGGTCTTGATGTAGGAGAAGATGTAGTCCCACCGCCCGCAGTTCAGGCCGCTGCTGTGCTCGCGCAGCTCCCAGAGCAGCTCGTGCATCTGGAAGGCCGCCGGCAGGGTCTCCAGCAGGACGGTGGCCTTGATGGTGCCCCGCGGGATGTCGAGCGCCTCCTGCGCGGCGACGAAGACATCGTTCCACCACCGTGCTTCGAGGTGGTGCTGGAGCTTGGGCAGGTAGAACCACGGCCCCGCCCCCTTGGCCAGCAACGCCCGGGCGTTGTGGAAGAAGTACAGGCCGAAGTCCACCAGGCTCGCCGGCGCGGGCCGGCCGTCGACGACGACGTGTCGTTCCGGCAGGTGCAGGCCCCGCGGGCGCACCAGCAGCACGGCCGTCTGCTCGGCCAGCTCGTAGGTCCGGCCCGTGGTGGGGTGGACGTAGCGGATCGTGCCGGCGACGGCGTCGCGCAGGTTGATCTGTCCTTCGATGACGTTGTGCCAGGTTGGACTGTTGCTGTCCTCGAAGTCGGCCATGAAGCAGTTGGCGCCGCTGTTCAGCGCGTTGATGATCATCTTGCGGTCCACCGGGCCGGTGATCTCCACCCGGCGATCGAGCAGCCCTGCGGGCAGCGGCGCGACCGTCCAGTCGGCCTCGCGGATCTCGGCCGTCCGCGGGTCGAAGTCGGGCAGCTCCCCGGCGTCGTACCGCGCCTGCTGCTCCTGGCGGGCCTCCAGCAGCTCGTCCCGTCGGTCCCGGAATCGCCGGACGAGGTCGGAGACGAAGGCCAGCGCCTCGTCGTCCAGGATCTCGGCCCGTCGCGCATCCACGGGCCCGGTGATCTCCACACCCTTCACACATCCCTCCTCTGGCGCACCCCGAGTCCGGCTGCACCGGGTTTGCCTTCCGGTTCCAGGCGTGGATTGTGCCCGCCGCCGAGCCGGCCGGCCAGCCCTCGGGACGCGGCATCCGGTGGACGGTGTCAACACATGCACCGGATCCATGCTAGGTTGTAAATGCTGTCAACAGGAGGACTCCCCGCCATGGCCACCCCCGAACGCCTGGGCACGCGGATCCGCAGCATCCGGCGCCAGCACCAGCTCACCCAGAAGCAGATGGCCGAGCGACTCGAGATCTCGCCGAGCTACCTCAACCTCATCGAGCACGGAAAGCGGCCGCTGTCGGCCCAGGTGCTCATCAAGCTGGCCCAGCGCTTCGCCATCGACCTCGGCACCTTCGCCTCCGACGACGCCCAGGCCGAGGCCGAGCTGCTGGAGGTGTTCAGCGATCCGCTGTTCGACGAGCTGGGCCTGACCAACTCCGACGTCAAGGAGCTGGTCACGAGCTGTCCGGGCGTCGGCGAGGCGGTGCTGACGCTGTACCGGGCGTTCCGCGAAGCGCGGGAGGCGGCGAGCACCCTGGCGAGCCGGATGTCGGGAGAGGGGGACGGCGGGGAGATGGTCCACCTCCCCACCGAGGAGGTCCACGACTTCATCCAGCGGCAGGGCAACTACTTTCCGCGGCTGGAGGAGGCCGCCGAGCGGCTCCGGCGACGGGCCCGCATCGAGGACGACAACCGCTACCAGCGCATGGCCGACTACCTCGAGAACGTGCTCGGTGTGCGGATCACCTGGGTTCCCGCCGAGACGACCACCACCATCGTCCGTCGCTTCGATGCCGAGCGCCGGGTGCTGTTCCTCTCCCAGCTCCTCCCCCCGCGCAGCCGCCATTTCCAGCTCGCCCACCAGCTCGGGCTCCTGGAGTTTCACGATCTGCTCGACGAGCTGACCGACCACCGCGCGCTGACCAGCGACGAGGCCCGGCGCCTCGCCCGGGTCACCCTGGCCAACTACTTCGCCGCCGCGGTGCTCATGCCCTACGACACCATGCTCGAGGAGGCCGAGCGCCGCCGCTACGACATCGAGCTGCTCGGCCACCGGTTCCGGGCCAGCTTCGAGCAGATCTGTCACCGCCTCTGTACCCTCCGCCGGCCCGGGGCCGAGGGGGTCCCGTTCCACATGATCCGGGTGGACATCGCCGGAAACATCTCCAAGCGGTTCAGCGGCTCCGGCATCCACTTCGCCCGGTACTCGGGCGCCTGTCCCCGATGGAACGTCCACGCCGCCTTCCTGACGCCCGGTCGGATCCGCACCCAGATGTCGGTGATGGAGGACGGCACCGGCTACTTCTGCGTGGCCCGCACCGTGACGAAGTCGGGGGGCGGGTGGACGGCGCCCCACGCCATGCACGCCATCGGGCTGGGCTGCGCGCTGTCCTACGCCCCCCGGCTGGTCTACGCCGACGGCTACGACGTCTCGACGACCGAACACGCCGTGCCGGTCGGGGTGACCTGTCGACTCTGCGAACGGAGGAACTGTCCGCAGCGGGCCTTCCCGCCGCTGTCCCAGCGGCTGCAGGTCGACGAGAACATCCGCGGCATCAACCTGTATGCGCCCGTGGGACCGGGGAGCTGAGCCCGGTCCCGGCGCCGCCCCCGTTTCCGATCACCCCGGGGTTCCCGGCACCGCGTCCGGCCGGAGCCGACCGGCCAGGTCCTCGTCCCGCCAGGTGATCGGCGGGCGACAGCCCATGCCCAGCGCCGCCTTCATCGCCGGCAGCTTGCCGGCAGCCTCGATGGCCGACAGCACCCGGTCCCGCTCGACGGCCTCGTCGGCCGCGCGGGTGCCCCGGTCCACCAACGCCCGGCACAACACCGGGCGCAGGTTGGCCAGCCGGCTCATGTGGCCGGCGATGGGTCCCAGCAGCTTGTGCTGGCCCAGCAGGTGGTCCCCGCCGGCGATGATCCGACCCGGGAAGCACTGGGCGAGGAACCGCACCCGCCGCACGTCGCCCGAGCTGTCCTTCATGCCCTGCACCCCGAGGTCGATGAGCCGTTCGAGCAGCGGGTAGTCGATGGGGTTGTGGGTGCGGGGGTGGTGGTAGGCGTACACCGGGATCCGCACCGACTGCACCACCCGCTCGTACCACCTGCAGGTGTCGTCGGGGTGGACCGGCTGGTACACGGGGGGGGGCAGGAAGACCCCGAAAGCGCCTCGGTCCTCGGCCCGCCGGGCGAGGTCGCAGGCGATGCCCGGGTCGGGATCGAAGACGCAGGGCATCACCGGCGCACCCTCGGCTGCCTCGATGGTGGCCCGGTGGACCTCGGCCTTCTCGTGGGGGCGCAGGTACAGGAACTCCCCGGTGGTGCCGGTGGGTCCGAAGGCGTCGACCCCACAGGCGCGCAGGTACCGCACGTGCGCCGCGACCTTGTCCAGGTCCGGCCGGCCGTCGGCGAACGGTGTAAGGGTGGCGCACCACAGCTTCATGGACACTCCGAGGTGGACCCGCCGGTGTGGCGGAGGGGCGGAGGGGCGGCCCGCGCCACGGTCCGGCCTCGGCAGGCCGGGCCGTCGCGAGGTTGTCTCGTAACGGGGCCGGAGCCACCCCGTCCGCCCGCGACGGCCTCGGCACCCACCGGTCGCCCGCCCGGTCCCGGGGCGGGACGGGCCGCCGGTCTCCACCCCGAGCGCGACCATGGCGAGCTGGTCGCCGCACCCCCGACCGGTCGAGGAGTCACACCCGCGCCCGGGCCTGCGGAGGCGACGCGTCATGCGGGCCTTGACCACCTTCGACGACTTCCGGGAGCTGCTCGCCGACCCGGTGCGCATGTCGGCCTTCCGGCGCGCCGTGTTCGAGACGGTCGGCGAGGGCGACGTGGTGGTCGACCTGGGAGCCGGGACCGGCATCCTCGGCTTCTGGGCGCTCCAGGCCGGCGCCCGGAGGGTGCACCGCATCGAGAAGAGCGAGGCCATCGAGCTGGCCCGGCAGGTCGCCGCCCACAACGGCTGGCTCGATCGGGTCGTGCTGCACGCCGCAGTGTCGACCGAGGTCGAGCTGGAACCCGCCGACGTGCTCCTGAGCGAGACCCTGGGGGCCTGGGCGGTCGACGAGAACACGTTGCCGTTCACCATCGACGCCCGGCGGCGGCTGCTCAGGTCCGGCGGCCGGATGGTGGCCCTGTGCGCGCGGATGGCGAAGCGAACCCCACAGGATGCCGAGCCGGACCCGCCCGCGTAACCGCCCAGAGATCAGCGCCAACGCAGGTCCTGGTTAACCCGTCGCGTGGGCCGCACCGGCCGACGTGAGGGTTGCATGGAAGAATCACACCTGTTCCTCGACTTCGTCGCCCGGCTCCTCGGGACCGACCAGGGGTGGGCCTGGCTGAACGCCCAGCCGGCCTTCCACCAGGGCATCCTGCTGGGCAGCATCATCGTCGGCTTCATCGGCTTCGTCGTGGCGCTCGTCCTGTTCCGCATCGGCATGTTCATCGGCTTCCGGCAGTTCAAGACCGCCATCGCCACGGCGCTCCGCGCGTTCCGCGACGAGACCATCGAGCGGGAGCGCACCTACCAGGCGCTGCTGTCGATGAAGGACGCCAGCAGCAGGGAGCAGCTCGAGCGCCTCAACGCCGAGCTGGCCGAAGCCACCCAGGCCCGCCAGGTGTACGAGGATCTCTCCGCCCGGACCTCGGCCATCCTCCGCCGCAAGCGCTGGCTGCTGGTGGCCCCCCGCAAGGACGACCTGCTCCTCGACGAGGTGCGGCTGGAGCGGGACCGCTACCTGCAGGCCACCCACAAGCTGTCCGAGTCCCTGCGCAAGGTGGTGGCCCGCATGGCCGGCATGCCCGAAGCGCTGCGCGACGAAGCCCAGCAGGTCCTGGCCGAGCTGCCCTCCCCCGACGACGGGACGAGCGCCTAGTCCCCCGACCGGTGGTGCCTCCCGGGGTCGATCGACATCAACGCCGACGGGCTCACCCCCCGTCACGGATGCGTAGGCTGAGTGGATCCCCACTCCTGCCTGCTACCCTTGCCCGGCATGCCCACCCCCTCCCCCGCTGCTCACGCCGATCTGGAGCGCCAGGCCGAGTTCCTCGGCAGCCTCGACGTCCGCCTGGACCTGCCGCTGGCCCACGTCGGCTCGCGGGCCATGGCCCAGTGGATCGACCTCTGGATCGTGTGGGGCGCGATGCTGGTGCTGGTCGCCCTGACCTGGACGGTGACCACC
Organism: Deltaproteobacteria bacterium; assembly: GCA_003694325.1. GTDB lineage: Bacteria > Myxococcota_A > UBA796 > UBA796 > UBA2385 > J125. Next base: position 2,647 of record RFKJ01000605.1, on the reverse strand, counting down.
GTGGTGGCGCCCGATCTCGGAGACCGGGCCATGGGCGCGGCCCTCGCCCTCAGCGTGCTGGCGATCTTCCTGGTGCAGTGGGGCTACTTCTTCGCCTTTGAACTGCTGTGGCAGGGCCAGACCCCGGGCAAGCGCGTCTTCGGCCTGCGGGTGGTGACCGTGGAGGGGCACCCGCCGGGGGTGCTGCCCGCCATGATCCGCAACATGGTCCGGCTGGTGGACGTCATGCCCGGTGTCTACGGGATCGGATCCCTGGCGATGATGCTGAGCCCCCGCGCCCAGCGCCTCGGAGACCGGGTGGCGGGAACGGTCGTCATCCGCGAAGACCCTCCGCCCCCCGACGACGGGCACACCTGGCCGGCCGGTCTCCAGGCCCCGGAGATCGCCCTGGTGGAGCGCTGGCTCCGCCGCCGCCACACGCTCACCCCCGACCATCGCCCGGTCGTCGCCCGCGCGCTGGCCGCGCACCTCCGGGCGGTGGCCCCCGGCGTGCTTCCCGACGGCGACCCCGAGCAGGCCCTGGCCGCGCTGGCCGGCGAGGCGACCTGAGCATGGACCACGCCCGGTTCGTCGAGCGCGCCCAGGAGGTGTGGCGGCAGACCGAGGCGCTGCTGGACCGAGCCGGCCAGGAGGGGCTGGCGTCGCTCGGCTTCGACGAGCTGGAGCAGCTCGCCGCCGGCCATCGCCGGGTGGTCAGCGATTACGCCTTCGCCCGCTCCCGGTACCCGGGCACCGCCACCGAGGCGCGCCTCCGCAGCCTGGCCTTCGCCGGGCACCGGCTGCTCGCCGACCGCCGCGCCCCCACCCTGCCCCGGTTGTGGCGCTTCCTGCGCACCGGCTACCCGTCGGTGTTCCGCGAGTGCCTGCCGGCCGTCGGCCTGAGCCTGTCCATCTTCACCGGGGCCACCCTCGCCGGCTTCGTCATCGCCGCGATGCGCCCGGCCTTCGCCACTCTCTGGCTGGGCCCGGATGCCATCGACCAACTCCGCCACGGCGAGATCTGGACCGACTCGGTGGCCCGGGTCGCGCCTCCTTCGCTGTTGTCGACCCGGATCTTCACCAACAACATCGCGGTGGCCCTGATGACCTGGCTGTCCGGCGCCACCCTGGGCCTGGGCACCCTGTACCTGCTCATCATGAACGGCCTGATGTTCGGCGCGGTCCTGGCCCTGTCCTGGCGCTACGAGCTGCTGTCCCGCCTGTTCGCCTTCATCAGCGCCCACGGGCCGCTCGAGCTGTTCCTGGTCACCGTCGCCGGCGGGGCCGGCCTGCTCCTGGCCGAGGGCCAGCTCCGGTGGCGCAATCGGCCCCGCGCCCTCACCCTGCCGGCCGCGGCCCGTCGCAGTGCCCGCCTGGTCGCCGGCACCCTGCCCTGGTTCGTGCTGCTCGGAATCGTCGAGGGCCACGTCTCGCCGGTGATGACCCTGGCCACCGGGCTCAAGGCCCTGCTGGGAGCGGGCCTGTTCGCCGCGTTCCTGACCTGGGTGCTGGCCACCCCCTCGTCGCCGGATGCGCACCCGTGAGTCCCCTGCCCCCATCCATCGCCGACGCCGGCGTCCTCGGCTTCCTCGACGCGCCGGCCTGGCTGGCCCGCAAAGCCCTGGTGCGGGTCGGCCGCATCATCCTGGCGCTGCAGCTCATCGCCGTGCTGCCGGCGGCGGCCGGCCAGTTCCTCACCATCCGGGGCACCGCCGGCCAGGACTACCTGGCGGTGGGCCTCGGCTATGCGCTGTTGTACGGGGGCAGCCTGCTGGGCATGGCCATGACCGCCGTCGCGCTGAGTGCGGCGACCTGGGGCATGGAACAGTGCCTGCGGGGACGCCCCTTCACCACGGGCGACGCCCTGCGGTGGGCGTTGCGGTTCGACCGGCTGCTCACCACCCTGCTGGTCCAGTTCGTCATCGTCATGGGCGCAGCCTTCTGCGTGGTGCCCGGCCTGGCGGCGGCCATGTACCTCGGCCTGAGCGTGCCGGTGATGGCCGCCGAGGATCTGACCGGCGGCCGGGCCATCGATCGCTCCATCGCCCTGGCCCGCCACGGACGCAACGGCCCGTGGTTCACCTCCACCGGGGCCTATGCCCTGGCGCTGGTCTGCGTGTTCACGCTGCTCAACTACTCCGTCGGCTCCCTGTCCACGCTGCCGGCCGCAGTCATCGGCGGCTGGCTCGGCATCCGGGCCGCGGTGGAGGGTGGCGATGCCACCGGGGCGATGACCACGCTGCCGGTCTGGGTGATGGTGTCCTTGTCGGTCTCGGCGGCCTTCGTCTACGTGCTGTCCTACCTCTACCTGGTCGCCGGGGGGGTCCTGCTCCGCCGACGGGCCCAGGAGCTCACCGAGGGCATCGACATCCTGGAGGCGATCCCGACACCCGCGGGCCCGGCCTCGGAGGAGGACCGCCCGTGAGGGAGCCGGCCGACCCCACCCTGCTCGCCCGCATCCAGGCCGAGGAAGGGGTGGCGACCACGCCAGACGCCTCGATCGAGGCGTGGCTGGGCGACCTGGGGCGGGCCCTGGTCCGGGCCCTGGAGGAGCGGGCCCGGGACGCCTTCGGGGCCCAGGTCGACGAGGCGAGCCTCTGGCTGGCGGTCACCGCCCTGGTCGTGGTCCTGGCCGCCACCGCCCTGGCCACGACGCTGACCCTGCGCC
>RFKJ01000604.1 GCA_003694325.1 Deltaproteobacteria bacterium | reverse complement strand
CTGCGGAGGTGGCGCGGCCCGAGGCGTCCCCAAGCCCGACGATGCCGGTGGCGATGGCGGTGGCTGCCGCCCCGGGACAGGCGCCTGGGAGCCCCCTCCACGCCGGGCGGCGGGCGACGGCGACCAGGTCTCCCGGGCGGCGCCCCCGGATGGCCCGACATCGTCGTCGTCGTCATCCTCGGCCAGCATCGCCGCGATCTTCTCTCGGGACCAGAACGCGGTGCTCTCCCCCTTGGCGCTGGCGGCCTTGCGCACCTTGAAGGTCTGGCCGGAGCTGACCGGTCCGCCCAGCTCGCGGGGGCCACCGAGGTCCTCCTCCACCGGGGCCGACGGCGCGGGGCGGCGTGCCGCGCCCGACCCCCGGACGGCCCGGGCCGCCCACGACTGGAGGTCGGCCCCCGGGGCCTGCCCGGCCACGTGGAACAACACGTTGGCCACGTCCAGGGGCGCGGGACGTTCCGCCGGTTCGTAGGCGAGCATCGAGCACAGGAAGGACTGCACGTCCTGCATCCAGGAACGCCCGGCCAGCTCGCCCCAGTCGATGCCGAGGAGCTTTTCGACGATGTGGTCGTCGTGGCCGTCCCGGTCCCGCGGCACCGACCCGAGCCCGGTCCCGGACATCACGCTGTGCATGATGATGCCCATGCCGTAGACGTCCGAGGCGATCCCCACGGCCCGACCCTCCGGCGCCCGACAGCCGAGCCGCTCCACCCCGTAGCCGGCCACGCTCACCGCCCCGGTGGCGTCGACGTAGACATCCCCGGGCTCCAGGTCGCCGTGGACCGCCCGGTCCTCCTCGGCGATGGAGACCACGTCCGCCACGCTGGCCACGAGTTCGAGCGCCGCCCGTATCGGGAGGGGGCCCCCATCCAACAGCTCGCTGAGCGGGACGCCGGCGGGCGTGCCCTCGTCGGTGAGGATCTGGCCCTCGTCTCCCGGCTCGCGGGTGTAGTACCAGCTCATGCAGTCATCCCAGGGGCGCGTCCGCACGGTGCGGTGAGGCGGTAGTGATACCACGCCTTCCCACCGAGGCCACGCCTGCGAACCCGGCCCGCTGTCACCGGAGCGGCAGGTCTGACAAGCCGACCCTGGTCCAATTCGCCGCGATTGTTGCAGCACACCATCGGGTAGACAACCGATGATAGCGGGGCATAATGGTCGGGCGGAACGGATCCGAATCTCCCGGTCCCCGTCCGTTCCAAGGAACCGTCATGCGCCCCGAAGCGTCCCGCCACCTCCTGGCCGCCGCCGTCCTGTCGACTCTCGGCGCCATCACCGCGTGCAGCGACCCGGCATCCCCGGGCGACGGCAGCGCCATCGGCGACGGCGCCGCCACCGACAGCGGCGGAGACGGCGGACACGCCGATGGTGGCGCGACCGGCACGCCGACCTGGTACCAGGACATCCAGCCGATGATGGCCGAGCACTGCTGGACCTGCCACAACGCCAGCAACGACGACGCCGCCTTCGACTTCAGCGACCCGGCCATGGCGGTGGAGCTGGCCGACTGGCTCAACGCCAAGATCAACGGCCCCGACGACGAGCCGCCCTACCAGATGCCGCCGTTCCCCTTGGGCGACGACGAGGAATGCGACCTCGGCCTGCCCATCACCGGCGACCTCCGCATGTCCGCCGAGGACAAGGCATTGTTCCAGGAGTGGGTCGACGCCGGCACCCCCCTGGGGGATGCCGACGCGGCGGCTCCCTACGACATCCCGCCCCCCCGCGAGATGTGGGGGGATCGCATCGAAGATCTGTCGCCGATGTCGATGACCACCCGCGACGGCCAGAAAGGGGACGCCTACAACTGCTGGTCCTGGGACCTGGGGATCACCGACCCGGAGGGCGCCTGGCTCACCGGGCTGCGGGTCAACCCCGACAACCTCAACATCGTCCACCACGCCGTCATCATGGCCGACTACTCGGGCCGGACCGCGCCGGCGGGCGGCGGCGACGGCAAGTGCCCCCAGCCCGACGACGAGGTCCCCGACGCCACCATGCTGGCCACCTGGGCCCCGGGAGCCGACCCCATCATCCTGCCGACGGACGCCGGGATGCACTTCCCGCCGGGCACCCGCCTGGTGTCGGCCACCCACTACCACCCCAATGGCACCGGCCAGCACGACGCCACCAACATCACCCTGGCCTGGCGCGACACGCCGCCCGCCTACGAGGTCGTCACCCTGCCCCTCGGTGCGGCCGACCCCGGGGAGAACGACGTGCCCAACTGGGAGGAGCGCCCCTTCCACCTTGCCGCCGGCGACGACGACTACGTCAACACCTGGCGGGACCCCCACCAGCACCCCGACGACAAGGAGTTCCGGATCTGGGGCCTGTTCCCCCACATGCACTACGCCGCCACCAGCATGAGGGTCACGCTGGAGCACGAAGACGGCACCGCCACCTGCATCGCCGACGTCCCCGTGTGGGAATTCGACTGGCAGCGGACCTACGAGTTCGATGTCCCCTACGACGAGTTGCCCATCCTGCAGGACGGGGACACCTTCGCCATCCGCTGCGGCTACAACAACAGCGCCAGCAACCCGTTGCTCGCCGAGAAGATGGAGGAGAACGGGCTGGAATTCCAAGACATCTCGATCGGCAACGGCTACCTCGACGAGATGTGCGTGCTGCACGCCATCATCATGCAGGAGTACGACGGTCGCTTCGAGCGGGAGGCCGCCGAGTAGGGCATCCTCCCGTCGGGAACTCGACGGAGTACCTGCGACGATTTGCCACAGCAATTCCCCGTCCGGCGGGCAGGGGTACGCGTATGTTGGGGCGTCGAGCGCCGGCACGCGCGGTACTGGCGGGCGCGTTCCCCGATGCACGGCGTCGCTGGAGGTCCCTCGTGCATTTCGTTCATCCGGTCGGTCTGAGCCTTCTCCTCCTGCCCCTCACCCTCGCCGTGGCCTGCGGGGACAAGGGTGCCGACACCGGCACCGGCACCGGCGGTGACGGCGGCGCCGAAGATGGCGGCGCCACCACCGACAGCGGCAGCGGGGACGGCGGCACCGACCGCGTCCCCACCTGGTACCAGGACGTCCAGCCCATCGTGGCCGAGCACTGCTGGACCTGTCACAACCCCGAGAACGCCGACGCGGCCTTCGACCTCACCGACGTCGACCTCGTGGTGGAGCTGGCCGACTGGCTCAACAGCAAGATCAACGGCCCCGACACCGAGCCTCCCTACATGATGCCGCCCATGGGACTCGATCCCTCTCCGGAGTGCGACGTCGGGCTGCCGGTGCGGACCGATCTCCGCCTCGCCGAGGAGGACAAGGCCACCTTCCAGGCGTGGATCGACGCCGGAACGCCGCTGGGGGACGAGGCCACGGCGGCTCCCTACGAGATCCCCGAGCTGCCGACGCTCTCCGGCGACCGGGTGGTCGAGACCACGCCGGTGAGCTTCGATTCCCACGACGGGCAGACCGGCGACGCCTACAACTGCTGGTCGTGGGACCTGGGCATCACCGATCCCGAAGGGGCCTGGGTCTCCGGGGTCCAGGTCAACGGCGACAACCTCAACATCCTCCACCACGCCGTGATCATGGCCGACTTCTCCGGCGAGACCGCGCCCGAGGGTGGCGGCGACGGCAAGTGCCCGCGCCCCGGCGACGAGGTCCCCAGCGCCACCATGCTGGCCACCTGGGTCCCCGGGGCCGACCCGATCATCCTGCCCGAGGGCTACGCCTTCCACTTCCCGGCAGGCACCCGGCTGGTCACGGCGACCCACTACCACCTCACCGGAACCGGGCAGCACGACGCCTCCACCATCTCGCTGTCCTACCTCGACAAGCCCCCGCGCTACGAAGCCGTGGTCCTTCCCCTGGGCGCCGCCGATCCCGGCGAGACCGACGATCCCGCCTGGGAGCACAACCCCTTCCTCATCGAACCCGGCGACGACCACTACGTCAACACCTGGCGGGATCACCACACCCACCCCGAGGACAAGGAGTTCCGCATCTGGGCGCTGTTCCCGCACATGCACTACGCGGCCACGGCGATGAAGGTGACCCTCGAGCATCCCGACGGAACCAGCGACTGCATCTCCGAGGTCCCGGTGTTCGACTTCGACTTCCAGCGGACCTACGAGTGGGACGCCCCCTACGAGGACCTGCCGGTGCTCGGCAGCGACGACACCTTCGCCATCCAGTGCAGCTACAACAACAGCGAATCCAACGCCACCCTCCGTCGGGCCTACGAAGACAACGGGATCACCGAGTACCTCCCCATCCAGATCGGCAACGGGTGGTTGGACGAGATGTGCGTCCTGCACGCCATCGTCGTCCAGGAGTATGACGGCCGCTTCGAGCGCGAAGCCGGCGAGTAGCCGACCGCCCCCGCCGTCGCCGCCCGCGGCCCCCGCCGGTCGCAACGGTTAGCGGGGGGGGCATGTCCAAGGTCCACCTCGCCAAGGGAATGCGGGATCTCCTCCCGCACCAGATGATCCATCGCCAGCGGGTGATCTCCACCATCCAGGAGGTCTTCACCCGCTACGGCTTCGAGCCCATGGAGACGCCGGCCATGGAGCGGATCGAGACGCTCACCGGCAAGTACGGCGACGAGGGTGACAAGCTGATCTTCAAGGTGCTCAAGCGCGGCGCCGGCGAGGCGCGCGGAGAGTGCGACCAGGCCCTGCGCTACGACCTGACCGTGCCGTTGGCCCGGGTGGTGGCCATGAACCCCGGCCTGCCCATGCCCTTCAAGCGCAGCCAGATCCAGCCGGTGTGGCGGGCCGACCGGCCGCAGCGGGGCCGATTCCGCGAGTTCTACCAGTGCGACGTCGACACCGTCGGCGCCCCCTGCGGGCTGGCCGACGCCGAGTGCCTCGCCGTCTTCCACGACTGCATGGTGGCGCTGGGCTTCGACCGGTTCGTCATCCGGGTCAACGACCGCCGCCTGCTCGCCGCCCTGGCGGCTGCCATCGGCGCCGCCGACCGGGAGCTGGCCATGATCACGGCCATCGACAAGCTCGACAAGATCGGGCGGGAGGGTGTCAACGGCGAGCTGCGGAAGCGCGATTTCAGCGAGGCGCAGATCGCCGCGCTGTGGGGCTACCTCGACGGCGACCCCGTTCCCGGCGCCGAGGAGGCCGAGGAGACCCTCGACGAGGTCATCGGCCTCGCCCACGCCCTCGGGGTGTCGCCCGAGCGGATCCGTCGCGACCGCACCCTCGCCCGCGGGCTGGACTACTACACGGGGCCGGTGTTCGAGACCGAGCTCATCGGGGCGGGCATGGGCTCGGTCGGGGGCGGCGGTCGCTACGACGGGCTGATCGGCATGTTCAGCGGCCGCCAGATCCCGGCCGTCGGGATCTCCCTGGGGCTGGAGCGGCTGTTCGTGATCATGGAGGAGCGGGGCATGGTCCCGCCATCCACCACGACCACCCGGGTATGGGTGACGGTGTTCAGCGACGAGACCCGGGACGCCTCCCTGGCCGCGGTCACCGCGCTCCGCGCCGCGGGCATCCCCGCCCAGATCAGCCTCACCGCCGGCAAGCTGGGCAAGCAGATCAAGGCCGCCCACAAGCGCGGGGTGCGCTTCGTGGTGGTCATCGGGCCCGACGAGCGGGCCGCCGACCGGCTGCTGCTCAAGGACATGCACAGCGGCGACCAGGCCCTGCTGTCCCTGGACGAGGTCATCGCCCGGACCGCAAGCGACGGGTGAAACCGGGCGGGGCAGCCCGGCATCGGCAAGGGACCCTGGAGGTCCCATGCCCCTGATCCCCCTGCTGTGGCCGGGTCTGCTGCTCACCTTGGGCCCCGGCTGCCGGCCGGAGCACGCCGATGCCTGCCCGGAGGGGTCCCACCGGGAGGAGGACGGCCTGTGCCACCTCGATGACAGCGGGGACTCCGGGTCGACCAGCGGCGATGGGGGCGACGGCGGGGGCGACGGCGGGGGCGACGGCGGCAGTGGCGAGTACGTGCCGCCGCCCCT
>RFKJ01000603.1 GCA_003694325.1 Deltaproteobacteria bacterium | reverse complement strand
GGTGTTCGCCGACCTGGGGACGCTGGCGCTGGCCCGGGCGGCGATGACCGACCGGGAGCGGGCCTGCCGGACTGCGGCCCAGGCATGGCTCGACGCCCGCGAGATCTCCGGCCGGGTCCGCCAGGGGGCGCGCCTCGCCCTGCACGCCGGCCACACCTCGCCGAAGGTGCTCCGCGCCGCCATCCGCGAGGAGCTGGGGCGGGGCCGACCCGACGAGCTGGACCGCTGGTTGAAGCTGCTGGCCCTCTACCATCCCGCCGCCCGGGAGCATCCCGACGCCGAGGAGGACTTCGAGCTGCACTATGCCCGGCTCCTCGTCGACCTCGAGCTTCGCCCGGCCAGCGTCCACCCCGAGGAGCTGACGACCCTGGCCGGGCGGGCCCGGGGCCCCCGGCAGGAGGGCCTCGCCACCTACCTGCAGGTGGTACACGCCGCCCGCCGGGGCGACCGGGCCGCCGCCGCCGAGCTGGGCCGCCGCAAGGCCGCCGACCTGGTGGTCCGCCACCCCGGCATCGCCGCCGACCTGCTCCGGGAGGTCGCCCTCGCCCACATCCTGCTGGGCGAGGCCGGCACCGCGGTGGTCCACGCCCGGTCCGCCCTGGCCCGAGCCCGGGAGGCCGCCAGCCGTGGCCTCCCCGCCGGGGTCGCGCCGCCGCTGACCCGCAGCGAGGTTTCGGCCATGACCACCCTGTCGGCTGCCCTGCTCTACGCCGGGCAGGTCGCCGAGGCGGTGGACCAGTGCGCCGAGGGGGCCGCCCGATGCCGGGCTGCCGGGCTGCCGCGGGGCGAGGGAGCCCTGCTCGCCAACCAGGGCATCGGGGAGCTGTACCTGGGCCGACGCGCCCAGGCCGAAGCCACGCTGGCCCGCTGCCGGGCGGTCCAGGGCGAGCACCGCGACCCGGTGGTCCTCGCCAACCTGGCCGTGACCCAGGCCCGCCTCGCGGTCGAACGCGGCGACCTCGCGGCCGGCCGGGTCCTGGTGGACGAGGGGCTGACGGCCGCCCGGGCGGCGGGTGACCCCCACCTGGTGGGAGAGGCCTGGAGCATCGTCCTCGACGCCGCAGTCCACACCGCCGATCCCGGCGAGGCCCAGCGGGCGCTGTCCTCCTACGGAGTCGACGGTGTGGGCAGCGCCTGGGACCACTGGCCGGCCGCCCTGGCCCGCTGGCGCTGGCTCATCGGCGACCTCGACGGCGCCCTGCGGGCGACCGACGAGCCCCGGCGGGGCCACGGCGAGCTGTGCATCCGCGCCGAGCGGGCCCGGCTGCTCCTCGTCGGCGGGCGCTACGACGACGCCCGCGCCCTGGCCCGCTCCGTCGCCGACGACGCCGAGGCCGGCGACGAGCTGGAGCTGGCCCGGTTCGCCCGGCTGGTCGATTGCGCCGCCCGCGGCGCCGGCGACGGCGAGGTCCGCGGGCTGCTCGGGGCCGCCCGCCACAGCCGGTGGGTCCACCTCTACCTCGGCGCCCTGCACCTGGACGCCATCCGCCGGCGCCTGCGCGGCGAGAACGTCGATTCGCTCCTCCGGCAGCTCCGCGCCCGCGCCCGCAACCTCAACCACCGACTCTACGAGGCCCTGGCACGGGCCGAGGGTTGGTAGGCACCCCGGCCGGCTCCCGGCGCGCCGCCGCCCCCCGTGCCGGCGCGGCCCCGACCCACGGCGCTCGGGGCATGCGCTAAGCTTCCGCCGGACCTCTCCGGGGCGGACCCGACCGTCCCGAACCGCCCCTCGCCCCCTCCCTGCCGTGCACGCTCCGCTCTCCCAGGCCGAGACCTTCGGCAAGTACCGGATCCTCGGCCGCATCGCGGTCGGCGGGATGGCCGAACTGTACAAGGCCCGGGTGGAGGGGGAGGGCGGGTTCCACCGCACCCTGGCCCTCAAGCGGATCCTCCCCCACCTGACCAGCCAGCAGGAATTCGTGGACATGCTGGTCGAGGAGGCCAAGGTCGCCGGCCTGCTGTCCCACGCCAACATCGTCCAGATCATGGATCTCGGGCAGGTGGACGGCACGTACTACATCGCCATGGAGTACGTCGACGGGCCCGACCTCGGCCGGATCCTGCAGCGGTGCCGAGAGAAGACGATCACCCTGCCGGTGCCGCACTCGGTCTTCCTGGTGATCGAGGTCCTCAAGGCGCTGGAGTACGCCCACCATCGCCGGGTGATCCGCGGCGGGCGCGAAGTCCCCCTCGACATCGTCCACCGCGACGTGTCGCCGGCCAACATCCTGGTCAGCTTCCAGGGCGAGGTCAAGCTCACCGATTTCGGCATCGCCAAGGCCAGCATCAAGGCGCTGCAGACGGTGTCGGGGATCATCAAGGGTCGGTTCGACTACCTGGCTCCGGAGCAGGCCGCCGGCGCCACGCCCGATCGGCGGGCGGACATCTTCGCGGTGGGGGTCGTGCTCTACGAGTGCCTCACCGGCCGCCACCCGTTCCGCGGCCAGACCGAGGCCGCGACCCTCGACGCCATCCGCGAGGGCCGGTTCGCCCCGGCCTCCCTGGTCAACGCCGACGTGCCGGCCAGCCTGGACGTCATCCTCGAGCGGGCGCTGGCGGTGGATCCCACCGACCGGTACCAGACCGCCACCGAGATGAAGGAGGCCCTCGACCGCTTCTTCCACGACGCCGGGTTCATCTTCTCCCACTCGACCCTCGCCGCCTTCATCAAGGGGCTGTTCCCCGACGATGCCCGGCGCCCCTCGGACGAGCGGTCGAACAGTGCCCCCGCGGACCGGAGC
>RFKJ01000602.1 GCA_003694325.1 Deltaproteobacteria bacterium | reverse complement strand
CTCCTGGAGGATCCCGTGCCCGGGGTCCGCCGGGCGACCGCGTGGGCGCTGGGCTGGAACGGGCGCCGCTCGACCCTCGGGCCGTTGTGGGAGGCCGCCCGCCGGGAACGGTGCGACCAGGTCCGGCTGGCCATGGCGGTCGCCGCGGTGCGCTGCGGCGCCGAGGTCCGCCGTGCCTGGAACCTGCTGGAGGAGGCCGCCGAGCGCCGGCTTGCCACCATCTACGGGCCGCGCCGGGTCGCCGTGGCGGCCGAGGCCGGCGTGGACACCATGGCCCGCCGATGGCGGCGGACACTGGCCCCGGAAGGCCCCCCCGACCGGGAGCCGGGGGCCATCGAGGCGCAGGACCCGCGGGCGCTGCGAGCCACGCTGCAGCGCCGCCTCGACGCCGACCCCGAGGACCGGCGGTCGCTGATCCTGCTGGCACTCCAGCAGCACCCCGGAGATCACGGCCGGATCGTCGGCCGCAAGTGGATCTCGGGCCGGCGCGAGTCGCACGCCATCTGCGAAGCCCTGGGGGAGCACGGCGATCCGCGGGGGATCGCGACCCTGGTTCGCGAGCTGCGGGCCATGAACGTCGATCCCGGACACGGGTTCGCCGGTCGCCGGGCGTCGGCGACCGCGCTGGGGCGGATCGGCGACCCGTCGGTGGGTCCCGTGCTGGCCCGGGCCCTGGTGGACGAGGCGCTGGACTTCGAGGGGCGGCCGGGGGCCGGGATGGGGATCCAGTTTCCGGTCCGCAGCGTGATGCTGACCGCCCTGGGAGAGGCCGGCTGCCTGGCCCAGGCTCGGGTGCTGGTCCCCTACCTGTCCGACGTCCAGGGCTCGGCCCTGGGGGGCTTCTACCTGCCGGCGATGGACGCCTTGTGGAAGCTGGGGCCGGTCCCGGTACTTCGGGCGGCGCTGGGCGGCAGCGCCCGCCAGGCCGCCCATGCCGCGGCCGTGCTGGCCGCCCTGGGCGAGGTCGAGGTGGTGTCGGCCTGCGTGGACGACCCCCGGTCGGTCGTCGCCGACACGGCCCGGCTGGCGCTGGAACTCCTCGACGAGGACCGGGCCGGTCGTGGACCGAACCCCGGCCAGGAGGCAGGTCAGGGGGCCCGGAACGACCCGGAGGAGTCGTAGGTCGTGTTGGTGGCGGTTCCACCGAGGGTGAGGTTGTCGTCGCTGGTCGACCGGCTGCTGTCGAGGTGGGCGACTCCCGCCCGGGTGATCTGCACGTTCCAGCGGTCCGGGGTCCCGCGCTTCTCGGCCACCTCGTTGACGAAGGTGATGGTGATCACCCCGTTGGTGAAGTCGCTGGCCGGGTTCTCGACGAAGCCGCGGGTGTCGAACACGATGGCGGAGTCGTTGCCCACCCCGGGGCCGGAGATGGTCCCCCAGTCGAGGATGGAGACGTGGCGCATCCCGTTGGGGGAGTCGGCGGACAGGTCGATGATGCCGGTGGAGGCGTTGTCATCGGTGGTGTCGGTGTAGGTGTCCACGGGCAGGGTGTCCCAGCCGCCCGTCTCCGGGATCTCGAGGTCGATCTCGTAGCTGCCGGCATTGGAGGACAGGTCGGACAGCTCGGAGGCGATGGCGCCTTCCAGCATGAGGATGCGACACCGGCGCCCGCTGTGGATCGCGAGGCTGCGGCACTGCTCCACCGCGTTGGCGAACTCCATGGCGGCCTTGCGGGTGCGGTACTGGGGGACGATGTCCCGGGCGATGATGTAGCCGGCAGCGGTGAGGATCCCGATGATCGCGATGACGATGAGCAGCTCCAGCATCGTGAAGCCGGCCCGTGCCGAGCCACCTGCCGGCACCAGCCTGGAGCGAGCGGGTCGATGCTGCTGCGTCATGGCGTCCTCGGGTTGACGCCAGCCTACCGTGCTCCGGACCCGACTTCAACGATTCGCCGCCCCGCCCGTTTCAGGCCCGGCAGGGCGAGGGGGGGCCTCCGGTGGACGTTTCAGGCTTGCACCGGGCCCGTGGTCTCGATATCAAGGCGGGCCGTCTGCGTCGGTGGAGGAAGGTCGTCTCCGGACATGACCGCCACCGCGACGCTGTCTCGGCCACCGGTACTCGTCGAATCGTCCCTGGACGTGGCGTGATCCGGTGGACCGGCTTCCTTCTCTCGCCCCGGCTCCCCGCGGAGCCGAACCAGCCCCACGCATCCCTCAGGACAACGCTCATGGCCCGCTACCGTGGACCCCGCATCAAGGTCTGCCGCTCCCTCGGCACCGTGCTGCCCGGCCTGACCACCGCCGCAACCCTCGAACGGCCCTATCCCCCCGGTCAGCACGGGATGCGGCGTCGTGGCAAGCTCTCCGACTACAAGCTCCGGCTGATGGAGAAGCAGAAGCTCCGGATGCACTTCGGCGTGCTCGAACGGCAGTTCCGGCGCTACGTCGCCGATGCCTCGCGGCGCAAGGGCCCGACCGGTCGGAACCTGATCTCGGCCTTGGAGTCGCGCCTGGACAACGTGGTGTGGCGCCTGGGGCTCGCGCCGACGATCCCGGCGGCCCGCCAGCTCGTCGTCCACGGTCACATCCTGGTCGACGGACGCCGGGTGGACCGGCCCAGCTACTCGGTCAAGCCCGGCCAGGAGGTCAGCGTCCGGGAGCGGTCCCTGCAGAAGGAGTTCATCCAGAACGCGCTCGCCGCGAGCACGGCCCGCATCCGTCCGCCGTACCTGGAGTTCGACCCGGCCAAGGCGACCGGCCGGATGGTCAGCGCTCCCGAGGCGGAGGACCTGCCCTTCGAGTGCAACACCCAGGCGATCGTCGAGTTCTACTCGCAGTCCCTCTGATCTTCGGCGGCGGGGGACACCCGCTGCGGACGCCGGGCCGAGCGCTCGGCAGGACCGACCGGGGCACGACCTGCCCCGGTCGTGTCGTGTTCGGGGTCGTCGCTGGTTGTCGTTCCCAGGTCGTCGGGTCCGGGAATTGTCGGGTCCGGGAAAACGAGAAGACCGCCCCGGGTGGGGCGGTCCTCCTTGCGGGGCGTGGGGGTCGACAAGCGCTACTTGACTTCCTTGTGCACCGTGTACTTGCGCTCGTAGCGGCAGTACTTGCGGAGCTCGAGGCGAGCCGAAGTGTTCTTCTTGTTCTTCTGGGTGCTGTACCGGCTGACGCCGGGCACGCCGCTGCTGCGGCAGGTGGTGCACTCCAGGTGGATGACCGCCCGAGCCTTCGCTGACTTCTTGGCCATGGCGTACCTCCAGACGATGAACGCCCGGAGCACCCGGGCGATGGCCTGCGTTCATAATGGGGCCGTTCGCTGGCGGCAAGACACGGGCGTGTCTGCCGGGACAACGGACGGGATACCCGGAAGGGCGCTCGACCGGGCTCGCGTCGGACCCGGGTGCCCCATCCTCGCCCGCCTGCGCCGCGTGTGACTGTCTCCCTTCGAATGCACTGCCGGCTGCTGCTCCTCGCCCTGGTCTCAGGGATCGGGATGCCGTGGGGGTGTGCAGGCCGGGTCCCCCCCGGCGAGATCGTCCGGAAGGTGCAGTTCGAGGGCAACGGCGGGGCGATGGGGGACACGCCGGACTTCAAGCTGCGCCGGGCGATGGAGCAGGGGCAGAACCCGGCGTTTGCCTGGCTGGCCCCGGCCCGCCGGGTCGCGCTGGACCGCGACACCCTCGACCTCGACGCCTGGCGGCTGGAGACCTGGCTGGCGCACCGGGGATACTTCGACGCCCGAACCCTGGGATGGCAGATCACGACGGTGCGCCCGGCCACCAGGCGGCGCGGGCCGACGGTGGTGGTGACCGGCCACGTCCAGCCCGGCGAGCCCAGCGTGGTGCGGTCGCTGGACATCGTGGGCATCGAGGCGGCGGGCGAACCGCTGCGGGCGATGCTCCGGGCGCGATCGCCGCTGGTGGTGGGCGAACGCTTCGATCTCGACCTGCTCGACGAGCTGGTCTCCCTGGTCCAGGGGCGGCTGCGCGAGCAGGGCTTCGCCTACGTCGAGGTGGAGCCCCAGGTGTCGGCCTACCCCGAGGAGCACGCCGTCGACGTGGTCATCGAGGTCGTGCCCGGACCGGCCTGCACCTTCGGTCCGGTGACGCTGGTCGGCGACCTCACCATCCCCGAGTCGCTGGTCTTCGACGAGGTGACGGTGGAGGAGGGGGCCCCCTACCGGGTCTCGAAGATGTCCGAGACCCAGGCCCGGTTGTTCGCCCTGGGCGTGTTCGGCGTGGTCAACATCGTGCCGGAGCTGGGGACCGACGCCCAGGGGGCTCCGCGCACCGCGGTGCCGATCCGGATCGAGCTGGCCGAGACCCTGTTCCGCCAGGTCAAGGTCGGTGTGGGGGCCTCTGCGGAACAGTCGCGCCAGCAGGTGGAGCTGTCGGGGGAGTTGTCGCACGCCAACCTGTTCAACCGGCTGTGGCAGCTCGGGATCGGCGCCTCGCTGGGCTACGCCTCGGTCGCTCCGTGGTCGGAGTTCCGCACCGCGGGGGTAGGGGAGGTGCTGGCGGCGGGAGCCCCCACGGTCGACTCGTGGTTGCGGTGGACGGTGCCGCGATTCCCGGTCCGCCGCTGGCGCTGGGACAACGACGTCGGGTTCGAGTTGGGGCTCGAGGAGCAGTACCGGTTCGCGACCCCGACGGCCTCGACCTCGCTGAACTGGCGGATCTCCCGCCGCTGGCAGGCGCGGTTCGGCTACCGGATCCAGTACTACGACTACTTCCAGTCCTCCCTGCCCGAAAACGCCAGCCTCGCCGACCTGCGCGGGCGGGACCTCGGGCTGGACTTCTCCGATCCCTACCTGCTGTCCGCCACCTTCCAGGGGGTCGAGTACGACAGCCGGGACGACCCCCTCTACCCCCGTCGCGGCAGCTACGGGATCATCCACCTCACCGAGGCCGGCGGCCCGGTCGCCGGGCAGTACAACTTCGTCAAGCTGTTCTCCGACGGGCGGATCTTCCGCCCACTGCCCCGGGTCCTCGGCTGGAGGCAACACGTCACCCTGACCGGGCGGATCGCCGGTGGCGTCGTGCTGCCCTATGGCAGCGGGGACCGCGCCCGGGTGCCCTTCGCCGAGCGGCTGTTCGTCGGCGGGTCGGGGACGGTGCGCGGGTGGGCGGACAAGCACCTGGGCCCCTACATCTGGGAGTGCCAGGACGATTCCGGGTCCGATCCGGTGCTGTATTCGAGCGCGGTCTCCCAGCCGCAGCCCACCGACTGCGGGGACCAGGCCTCCGTCGGGGATTTCTCCCTGACCTACATCGGCGGACGGGCGGCCCTGTACGGTGGCGTCGAGGCGCGGGGCTACTGGCAGAAGGGCCTGCTCGACGGGTGGGGTGTTGCGGTGTTCTCGGACTTCGGGCGGGCCTGGGACGGGCACGCGGTCTCCAGCCTCGACGAGCTGGGGGTCCGGCTGTCGCAGATGTCGGTCTCGGTGGGGGCGGGGATCCGCTACCAGAGCCCGGTGGGGCCGATCCGCATCGACATCGCCCGTCGGATGGACCACTTCCCGATGTTCGAGGCCGAGCCCCGGTACGCCGGGCACTTCGCCCTGTCGGAGGCCTGGTGAGCGAAGGGCGGCCGGGCCGTCGCACCGGGCTGCGCCGGGCGGCCCGCGGAGTGGGGATCCTGCTGGTCGGCGCCACCCTGTCGGTCACCGGCGTGGGCCTGTTCCTCACCACCGAGGCCGGCAACCGGGTGCTGCTGCGCCTGGCGCTGGGCCGGATCAACGCCGGCCTCGACCAGGCGACCTTGACCGTGGGCGCCCTGCACACCGACCTGTGGGACGGCGTCGTGCTGCGGCAGATCGCGCTCCACACGCACGGGGGCGAGACACTGGTCGCCGCCGACCGCGCCGTGGTGACCTGGGACCTCGTACCGCTGTTGCAGCGCCGACTCGCCATCCCCCAGGTCCGCCTCGACCGGCCGGTGGTCGACCTCCGAACCGACCCCGCCACGGGCCGCCTGGCGCTGCTGGACGCCCTCGGCCTGGCCGCCTCGGAACCGGACGACGCCCCCCCGACACCCTGGGGGGGGCTGGACGGTGCCCTCGACGTGGCGTCCATCGAGGTGCGGGACGGCACGGTCCGCTTCGATGGCGGCGAGGTGGACGACCTGCAGGTCGACGGCCGGCTG
>RFKJ01000601.1 GCA_003694325.1 Deltaproteobacteria bacterium | reverse complement strand
GGTGGAGGCCCTGGACCGCGCCCTGCATGCCCGCGACGCCGAAGCGGCCCGCGCCGCCGACGCCGAGGCCCGGGTCCGGGCGCAGCAGGGTGACATCGAGGAGTTGCTCGCCACGGTCCAGCGGCTCGAGTTCCAGCGGGAGCGCCTGCCGCTGGGGTGCATCGAGTGGGACGACCAGTGGCGGGTCGCCCAGTGGAACGCGATGGCCGAGCAGATCTTCGGCTGGTCGCGGGCCGAGGCGGTGGGCAGGCTCACGCTGCGCGATCTCCTGCCGGAGTCGGAGTGGCCGGCGGTGGAGGCGCGCATCGAGCAGCTCCTGGCCGGCGGGGGCGGGCAGCACCACATCGCGCGCAACACCCGGCGCTCGGGGGACTCGGTGCTGTGCGAGTGGTTCGACACGCCGCTGTTCGACGCCCGCGGCCAGGCCTCGGGCGTGGTCTCCGTCGTTCGCGACGTGACCCAGCGCCTCGACTGGGAACGGCGGCTTCTCGACGCCTCGAACCGGGACGGGCTGACGGGCCTGCCCAACCGGAGCTGCTTCGTCGCAGCCCTGGACGAGGCCCTCTCCCGGCCCGGCGAGGAGTTCGCCCTCCTCTACATCGACCTCGACCGGTTCAAGGCGGTCAACGACAGCATGGGGCACAGCGTCGGCGACCGGCTGCTGCAGGCCGTGGCCGACCGGCTGGTGTCCATCTTCCGCGACCAGGACATGGTGGGCCGGTTGGGAGGAGACGAGTTCGCCATCATGCTCGGGGGGATGTCCGATCCCTCGGAGGCCGCCCTCGTGGCGGGCCGGGTGGGCGAGATGCTGCGCCGACCCTTCGTCATCGGAAACCGCGAGATCCTCACCTCGGCGAGCATCGGGGTGGCCATGAGCGCCCGTCGCCACGGCTCCGGCGAGGACATCCTCCGGGACGCCGACGTGGCGATGTACCGGGCCAAGGAGGCCGGGCGCGCCCGGCACATGCTGTTCGACCACCGGATCCACCGGCAGGTCGTCCGCCGGATGCAGGTGGAGCACGAGTTGCAGCGCGCCGCCGAGCTGGCCCAGCTTCGGCTGGTCTACCAGCCCATCGTCGAGCTTGGCACGCGCCGGGTGGTCGGGTTCGAGTCCCTGCTGCGTTGGCGCCACCCCACCTGGGGCGAGGTGTCGCCCGCCGAGTTCGTGCCCATCGCCGAGGAGACCGGCCGCATCGTGTCGATGGGCGCCTGGGTGGTGGAGGAGGCCTGTCGGCGGCTGGAGCACTGGCGGGGCACCGGGGGGGACGACTTCTACGTCACCATCAACATCTCGCCGCGGCAGCTCGCCGACGACACGCTCGTCCGGCGGATCGCCGACGCCCTGGAGTCCCACGGGCTGCCGCCCCGCCAGCTCGGCGTCGAGATCACCGAGACCTCGATCATCGAGGGACACAACGTCGGCCCGGCCCTGTCGGCCCTGCGGGGGCTCGGCGTGCGGCTGTTCATGGACGACTTCGGGACCGGCTGGTCGTCCCTGGCCAACCTGCTGCAGCTCGATCTCGACGCGTTCAAGATCGACCGGGGATTCGTCAGCGGCGGGCACGAGCGCGGTGAGGACTTCCTGCGGGCCATCCTGCTGCTCAGCCGCAGCATCGACCGGCCGGCGGTGGCCGAGGGGATCGAGAACACCGAGCAACTCCAGACCCTGCTGGATCTCGGGGCCCGGTACGGGCAGGGTTTCCTGTTCGGGCGTCCGCTGGAGGCCGGCGAGGTGCCGATGGTGCTCGGCAAGGTGCTGGAACCGGGCGCCATCCCCGGGCCGGTCGACGGGCCGGCATCCATGGATGGCTTTGCCCCCGGGCGGGACGTGGGGTAATCCCGGGGCATGGAAGGTTCACTCCCCCTGCTCCTCGGCGGCATCCTGACGGGATGGCTCGTCAGCGCGGTGCTCATGTGGAAGGATCGGCGCCTCGGCCTCGCGGCCGCGGCGTTGATGGGCCTGGTGGTGTCGCTGTACCTGGGCGTGCAGCACTTCGCCGACGCCGGCAGCTCGATCTGCTCGGTCAACGACGTGTTCGACTGCGATCGCGTCAACCGCAGCGAATACTCCACGCTGTTCGGCATCCCCATCGCCTTCCTCGGCACCGGCTTCTACGCGGCGGTGCTGACGGTCAGCCTGCTGTCCCTGGGCAAGCCCGAGCGCTACGCCCGCGCCGGCTCGTTGATCCTGGTGGGCGGCGCCCTGTCGGTCCTCTACTCGCTGTACCTGGCCTGGGCCTCGGTCCAGCTCGGTGCCTGGTGCCTGTTCTGCATCTCGCTGTACGGGGTCAACGCCCTCATCCTGGTCGGCGGATGGCTCAGCCGCGACCCGGAGGGCCTGGCGGCAGCGTTGTCGGATCGGGACGACGGCTCCCTCGGCGCGATGCTCACCGCCGGCCTGCTGGTCTTCGTGGCCGTGATGGCCTGGGCCAACACCCGGAGCGGCGGGGCGGTCGCCGACACCCGAGCCGCCGTGGATGGGGGAGACACCGCGGCCTATGCCCGGCTGATGGAACAGCCGGAGGGGCCGCTGGAGCTGGACGGCACCGAGCCGGTGCTGGGTGACCCCAACGCGCCCTACACGATCGTCGAGTTCGCGGATTTCCAGTGCCCCGCCTGTGCAGCCGTCAGCCCGATGATGCCCGACCTCGTCCAGCGCAACCCCAACATCCGGGTCCTCTACAAGAACTACCCGCTCAGCGGCATCTGCAACCCGCAGGTCCAGGGGGAGCGGCACCAGTACGCCTGCGGAGCGGCCAAGGCCGGGGAATGCGCCCGCCAGCAGGGGCGGTTCTGGGACCTGGCCCACCTCATGTTCCTCAACCAGACCGAGCTGGACCGCGAGGGGCTGGACTTCATGGCGCGACAGGTCGGCCTGGACATGGATGCCTTTGCCCGGTGCATGGAGGATCCGCAGACCGACAAGGCGATCCTCGAGGACATCCAGGCGGCCATGACCGTCGGCGTGCATGGCACGCCCACCCTCTTCCTGCATGGCACCCATGGCAACCAGTGGGTCGAGCTGACGGCCGGGCCGGAGGGCGCCGAGCTGCTGGTGCGGGCCCACGCCTCGGGGGTGGAGCTGCCCCCGCCGCCGCCTCGTCAATCGCACGAGCACTGAGCCTCCGTGGCTTCCTGGGCCGAGGTCGAGGTCGAGGTCCCGCGGGCGCGCATCGACGCGGTGTCGACGGTGCTGGTCGAGGGCGGCGCTTCCGGGGTGCAGGAGGACTTC
>RFKJ01000600.1 GCA_003694325.1 Deltaproteobacteria bacterium | reverse complement strand
CAACGCCCCCCGCCGAACTCGCCGACGACCCGCGCTCAGGAGCGCGACCGCTGCCGCTCGAGCCGCAGGAGCTCGTCGATCCACCCGGCGACCTCGGGGTCTTCGGCCGCCCTCCGCCGCAGTCGATTGCGCATCTTGCTGACCCCGGTGGGCCGACAACCGAACAGGGTCGCCACCCGCCGACTGGTCATGGCTCCACCCCGGGTGAGCCACCAGGCCAGGACCCACCGCGCGGGGTTGCCCCCTCGCCCGCGCGGAGCCTCCCACAGAGACTCCACGGGCACACCGGTCACGTCGGCCACGTCCTGGACCCGGCGCTCCACCATGGCCAGGACCACATCGTCGGCCTCGGGCTCCGGCGGGCCTCCCGGGCCCAGGTCGGTCTCTCCCCCCTGCCACAGCTTCTCCGGATCGAATCCATCGGGATCACCCAGGATCCCCGCCCGATACGCCTCCATGTACCTGCGCAGGCCGTCGGCCCCGCCGTGCATTTCGAGCAGCTCGCTCGTGGTGAGCCACGGGGGGGCCGCCACGATGCCCATGTAGGCCCGGTGGCTGGTCCACTTGAAGTCATCCGGCGAGGCCGGCCGGTGCCTGGGAACCGGGTTGAGGTGCAGGTAGGCGAGGAGGTGCCGCCAGTGGGCGTAGGAGGCCACCCGATTGCGGAACCGCCCCCGGAAGATGGCGCCATTGCGCTCGTGACGCAGGTTCAGGCCGCGGGTCAGCCGCGATGAAAAGTCCGCCATCCCCCGCGACAGGGTCGCCGCCGGACTCTCGATCATCAGGTGATAGTGATTCGGCATCAGCGCGTAGCCGTGGATCCGCAGCCCGTGCCGTTCCGGAAGCTGCCCCAGCAACTCCAGAAAGAAGCGCCGGTCATCGTCATTCCAGAACAACAGCTCGCCACTGATGGTGCGGTTGTAGACATGGTGCCGGGCGCCGGGAAAGTCGATGCGATGGGTCCGAGGCATGGCGATAGCATGCCACGAAAAGGGTAATGGGTCATACCTGACACCCTAAGGCAGCGCCGCGCCGAGCAGCCGGTGTCCTTCCGCGGTCGGGTGGATGCCGTCCAGCCACAAGGCGTCGACCGGCAGGCCGCTGGCCCGGAAGACGTCGCGCCCCTCGACCACGGGCCGCCCCAGTGACCGTTGCACCTCCCGGTAGGCTTCGAAGCTGTCGGGGACACGGCAGCCGGCCACGTCGCAGGGGTGGGCGAAGGGCAGCATGACCACGGCGGCGCCCCGTTCTTCGGCCCACTCGGCGATGGCCTCGAGGTTGTCACGGTACTCGGAGAGGGAGACCCGTGGCGGACCGTCCGGAGGCCGCGCTCCAGCCCGCTGCCAATGGATCCGCCGGTCGGCCCGGGCCCCCCGACGGACGCCGAGCTGGTAGTGAAGGACCCGGACCAGGGCACTCCACCAGAGCCCCCGGCCATCGGGCGGGGTGGCGAGCAGTTCGTGGTCCACCCAGGACTCCACGCTGTGGTCGGACCACAGGTTGGCGATCACCAGGATGTCCGGCACGACGCGGTCCCCCCGGAGCCGCAACCAGTGGAGGGTCTGGAGGCTGGAGTAGCCGGGCACGGCCACCGCCCAGGGTTCCATGCCGAGCCTCGCTGCCGCCACGTCGACAAACCGCTCCCGTTCCTCCACGCCAAAGCCGTAGACCGACGAGTCCCCGGTGGCGACCAGCCGCGGACGGACCCGGGGGCCCGGCTCCGGACCGCGGATCCCGATGCTGTTGATCCGCACGTCGACCCCGGCTTCCACCCGGCGGCCGGGCACCGGCTCCCAGCCGAGGTAGGGGTGAGGCGGCAGGTGACCCTCCATGGCCCCCCGGGCCTCGCGGAAGGAGGGCGCCCAGCGCTCCTCGCCCAGTCGGGCCACCCCCTCTGCCGCCAGCAGGGCGATGAGCAGCGCCCCGAGCACCAGCCCGACCCGCCCGGCGTTCACCGGCGCTCCGCGAGCAGGTGGTGGTCGAGGAGGAAGTCGGCGAGCGCCTGGGCGAGACGGGCGTGGCCCGCCTCGGTGAGGTGGACGGTGTCGAGGAAGTACTCCGGGCGACCGGAGAGCAGCGCGTGGCCGTCGAGGAACCAGGCATCGGGCTCGGCCTCGGCCATGGCCACCATGACCTCCCGGTAGGGCGAAAGCCTCGGGTTGTCGTCGACGTTGGCCTCGGCGATGAGCACGAGGGAGGCGTGCTCGGCACGGCAGGCGGCCAGCAGGGAGGCGAGGTTGTCGGCCATCTCGTCGGGACGCACCGCCGGGACGCCGCCGTCGGGCGCCGGGGCGGCCCGGAGCTGCGCCAGCCATCGCGCAATCGCCGAGCGCTCCAGCAGCCGCCGCACGGGGCCCGCCCTGGCGCTCCTCGACCAGCGGGCATGCAGCTCGGCGATGGTCGCCGGGTACCCGGCGGCGCTGTCGTTGTTGCCGGCGTAGAGCGTGACGATGTCGGGGTCGAGGTCGGCCAGTCGCTGCTCGGCGTAGCGGGCCACGTGGAAGCTGGTCCACCCGCCGACCCCCTGGTTGACCACCTCGACCTCCGGCCCGAGGAGGGCGTCGAGCCGTGCCGGGTAGAAGACCGACAGGTCGTCGAATTGCCACCCGCCCCCGGTCGAGGACCCGCCGAATGCCACCACCCGCGTCGGCGCCCGCTTCGGGCCGACGGCGACCGGGT
>RFKJ01000599.1 GCA_003694325.1 Deltaproteobacteria bacterium | reverse complement strand
GAGCTGGCCCCGCGACGGGCGGCCCGGCGCCAGCTCGACGAGGGGGTGGCCGACCTGCGACGTCGACTCGACGCGCTCCAACTGGAGGTGGGCCGGGTCCGGGCCGCGCTGTCGGCGGCGGACGAGACCTGGACGCTGCGGACGATGCCGTTTTCGGCCGACATGACCATCGACCGGGCGTGGCGCCGGCATCCGGGCGCCGCCGCAGTGTTCCGCCGACACCACCTGCCAGCCTGCGACGGCTGCGCGGTGCGCTTCGACGAGACCCTCGCCGAGGCCGCCCGGGCCTACGACCTCGACCTCGACCGGTTGCTGGAAGAACTGGCGGGACTGCTGCGTTGAACCAATCGCGACAACCGCAGCCCTGCAACCGTCGAACGGTCGGGTAGACTTCGCGCCGGTCGGGCCGCTCGTCTCGACCGCCACCGCCCCTCGCCCAGGACGACTCCATGATCTTGATGCTCAT
This sequence comes from Deltaproteobacteria bacterium, assembly GCA_003694325.1. Taxonomy (GTDB): domain Bacteria; phylum Myxococcota_A; class UBA796; order UBA796; family UBA2385; genus J125. Next base: position 3,835 of record RFKJ01000599.1, on the reverse strand, counting down.
CGCCAGCGTTGCCTTCGCCGCCCAGGACACCACGCTCACCGCCGCCGACGGGGTCAAGCTCCACGCGCGGACCGAGCCGGTCGCCGGCTCGACGCGAGGGGTGGTGCTCGTCCACATGTTGGGACGCAACGCCGGCGATTGGGACCTGTTCGCCGAGAAGCTCGCCCGGAGCGGCTTCCAGACCATCGCCGTGGACCTGCGCGGCCATGGCGACAGCGACCTCGCGGGCCAGGAACTCAGTCCGACCGACTACCAGAACATGCTCCACGACGTCAACGCGGCGGCGGGATGGCTCCGGGACCAGGGCGTGACCGACATCAACTGCGTCGGCGCCAGCATCGGCGCCAACCTCTGCCTGCAGGCGGCGGCCGCCAACGCCGACTTCGTCAACGTCGTCCTGTTGTCCCCCGGGTTGAACTACAAGGGCATCGCCACGCCCTCGGCGCTCAAGGAATACGGCAACCGGCCGCTGCTCATCGTGGCCAGCGAGGAGGACTCGGTGAGCAACCACGCCGCGGGCGTGCTGCTGGAGCGGGCCCTGGGGCAGGCGCACCTGGAGACCCTCCAGGGGGCGGGCCACGGGTCGCGGATGCTCAACCGCGACCCCGGGCTGGAGGGGTTGGTGCGGTCGTGGCTGCTCGGGACCTACGAGCTGGGCAACGGCGAGGTGGTGGTGCCGCGGCCGGCGATGACCGTCGACGCCAGCCAGATGCAGACCGAGGGGACCAAGCTGCAGTCCCACCAGTAGGGCCCCACCGGCCCACGCCGGGTCACCGGGCGGGCGCCGTCGCGGCGGCCGACAACATCGGCCCGCCCGGGCGCCGACCGGGTCAGCTCAGCGCAGTGGCCAGCTCCAGCAGCAGCCCGACGCCGAACCCCGAGCCGCGGTCGTTGCCGGTCCACGCCGGGCCGGCGATGTCGACGTGCAGCCACCGCGGAGGGTCGTCTTCGGGGAGGTGGTTGCCGACGAACTGCCCGGCACAGGAACTCTGGGCGTTCATCCGGTCCTTGACCGAGTTCTTCATGTCGGCCACCTTGCTCTTGAACTCCTTGCGGAACAGCTCGGGGGCGTACACGAAGGGGTGGACCGGCTCGCCGACGCGCTGGCCGCACTCGATCGCCATGCGCTCCAGCTCCTCGTCGTTGGAGTAGATGCCGGCGTGGGTCTTGCCGGTCGCGATGAGGGCGGCGCCGGTGAGGGTGGCCACGTCGACCAGGACCTCGGGCTTGTGCTCGGCGCAGGCCCAGGCGACGCCGTCGGCGAGGACCAGCCGGCCCTCGGCGTCGGTGTTGTTGACCTCGACGGTCTTGCCCGAGTAGCAGGTGATGATGTCGTCGGGGCGGTAGCTCTTGGGTCCGATGGCGTTCTCGGCCAGGCAGAGCACGGCGACCAGCTTGTGGGGGAACCCGGACTGCACGGCTGCCTTGAACGCGCCGAGGACGGCGGCGGCCCCCCCCATGTCGCCCTTCATGGTGGCCATGTGCCCGCCGACCTTGAGGCTGAGGCCCCCGGTGTCGTAGACCATGCCCTTGCCGACCCAGGCGACGGTCCGGGAGGCCCCCTCGGGTTCGTGGACCAGGGCGACCAGGGCGGGCGGATGCTCGGCGGCCTTGCCGACGTTCCACAGCCCGCCGAAGCCGCCATCGCGCAGCTCCTCGCCGCGGATCACGGTGATGGCCGCGCCGACTTCTTCGGCCACGGCGCGGGCCTCCTCCACGAAGGCGTCGGTGTGCAACTCGGCGGTGGGGGTATCGAACAGCCGGCAGGCGAGGCGGACCGCGTCGAGGGCCGCCGGGGCCCGCAGCTCCTCGGGAGGGCCGTCGGGCCCGAGGGCCGCCAGGGTGACGGTGCGGGTGTTCCGCTCGCCGGAGTGCTGGTCGAACAGGGGCAGGCCCCGGGCCACCGCCAGGGCGCTGGCCAGCGCCATCTCGCCGCTCTCGAGGGCCAGGATGACGCCGGCGTCCTTCTGGTTGGCGACGGTCTCGACCAGCGAGGGGATCGCCCAGGCCCGAGACGGGCTGTTGTGGCGCGAGCACGCGTCGGGCAGGGCGCCGAGGATCACCCGGCGGGTGCCGGCGCGGGTCTCGACGCTGGACCCCTCGTCGCCCGGGTCGCAGTCGTCGAGCATCGCGTTCCAGGTGGACTCGTCGATGCCGACGGCGTCGCGCAGCCGCGGGTCGGCCAGCCGCTGCTTGCGGCCGATGACCAGGACCTGGGGCAGGTTGGCGAAGGGTTGCAGGTCGGCGGTGAACTGGATGTCGGTGTGGGTAGGCATGGGCGCCGCCTATCAGGTTCGGGCGAAGTCGGCCCACCGAAGCGTGGGGGAGGCGCGGAAACGGAAAGTGGCGGCGAGGAACGGTCCGGACCGGCCGGGACGCGGCCGCGGGGCGTGGGGAGCGATAGCCTGGGTGGAACCGCACGCCTGGTCCCTGGAGGAACGCCATGTCGCCATCGGATGTCCGACCACCGGCGGAACCGAAGATAGCGGAGCGGGATGCTCGGCGGATGGAGGGGCGGACCGCCCTCGTCACCGGCGCCAGCCGGGGCATCGGGGAGGCCATCGCCGACCGCCTGGCGGCGGAGGGGGCCACCGTCATCCTGTGCAGCCGCAAGGAGCCCGGGCTCGTCGAAGCCCGACAGCGGATCCTGGCCCGCAACCCGGGGGCCGACCTGCGGGTCGAGCCCTGCCACGTCGGCCATGCCCACGACATCGTGGCCCTGTTCGAGCGCCTGGACGCCCAGGGGATCGTCGTCGACGCCCTGGTCAACAACGCCGGGACCAACCCCTACTTCGGGCCGATGATGGGGGCCGAGGCCGCGGCCTGGGACAAGACCTTCGACGTCAACCTTCGCGGCCCCTTCGAGATGTCGCGCCAGGTGGCCCGGCGCCTCATCGACGCCGACCGCCCGGGCGCCATCGTCAACGTCAGCTCGATCTTCGGGCTGCGGGCCGCTCCGTTGCAGGGGATCTACGGCATGACCAAGGCGGCCCTCATCTCCCTGACTCGGACCCTCGCCATGGAGTGGGGCGGTGCCGGGATCCGGGTCAACGCCATCGCGCCGGGGCTCGTCGAGACGCGCCTGTCCAGCGCGCTGCTGGCCAGCGACGAGATCGTCGCCCGGTACAACGAGCGCACCGCCCTGGGGCGGCCTGCCGTGCCGGCCGAGATGGCCGGCATGGTGCTGACCCTCCTCAGCGATGCCGCCAGCTACACCACCGGCCAGGTCATCGCCCTGGATGGAGGCTGGCTCATTGGGTGATCGGTCCCTCGTGTCCGAGCCGCCCGACCCGCCCGATCCGCGGGTGCTGGAGGGCATCGCCCTGATCCGGCGGCGGTGCTGGTTTCAGGCCCACGAGGTCCTCGAGCTGGCCTGGCGGGAGGCGGCGCCGCCCTACAAGCACTGGTTGCAGGGGCTCCTGCACGGGGCGGTCGCCCTCGAACACCTCCGCCGCGGCAACCCGAGGGGGGCCTGGGGACAGTGGGACAAGGCCCGGCGGCGGCTGGCCGATGTCCCCCGGGAGCTGGCGGGGGTGGACGCGGCCGCCTGGCGCGATGCCCTCGATGCCTTCGCCCGGGCGATCGACCTGCCGGAGCGGAGTCGCCGGCACGTGGCCCGGCTGCCGGTGGACGACCTGCCGCCGCTGCCGCCGGTCGAGGACTGGCCGTTGCCCTGATGCCGGCACGGGGCCGGTGTCTTCCAGAAAGGCGGCCACTCCCAGGAGAGGGAGCGGCCTGGTGTTTGTCGGAAAGGCGGCCGCTCCCGGGGAAGGGAGCGGCCTGGTGTTTGTCGGAAAGGCGGCCACTCCCAGGAGAGGGAGCGGCCTGGTGTTTG
>RFKJ01000598.1 GCA_003694325.1 Deltaproteobacteria bacterium | reverse complement strand
GGTGTTGATCTCGGTGGCCACGATGAGGATGCCCCCGACTCCGGGAGGCAGCTCCCGCGGGAAGCGGCGGGCGAGGGATTCGGTCGTCGTCGCCACCACCACCACGATGGGGATGCAACCCGGGTCGTCGAGCTGCTCGGCGGCATCGCCGACCTCCTCGGGGTTCCGGCCATGGGCCCGGAAGATCCGCCCCCCGGGCTGGGGGGGCAGGTCGAGGGTCTGGGGGGCGGCGAGGAGGACGCGGTGGTCGACGGCCAGCGTCCGGCAGAGCAGCCGGGCCAGGTCGGCGTGCTGGTCCGGTGGCGTGATCCAGACGGTCAGCCCGTCGCCCATGCTGGGGGTGCCGGGCCCGAACAGGGGAGGCTCGGGCAGGCGGGCGAAGGCCGGACCGCTCCCGCCGTCGTGCAGCGAGGGCAGCAGGGCCCAGCCCAGGGCCAGGCCGAACACCAGCAAGCCGCCGGCGCCGACGAGGAGCACCTCGGCGCCCAGGTGGTCGCCGCCGGTGACCGAGGCGGTCGCGGCCGCCGGGGCGGCGGTGGAGGCGACCGGCGCCCCGACCGTGCCGAAGGCGTCGACGCCGGTGGCCGGCGGGCTGATGCCCCCGGCGAACGCGCCCGGCTGCCCGGCGCTGGTGGCCTCGGCCACCAGGGCGCCGTCGTCCACCCGCAGCAGCAGGTCGCGATAGGCGATGTCGGCCGTCCACGACACGGTCCCGCCTTCGAGGACCGTGTCCCCGAGCTTCAGGCCGACCGACAGCTCGCCGTCGGCGACGAAGGCGGTGCCCGACCAGGTGCCATCGCCGGCCACCGTGTCGGGGGGGACGCCGTCGTCGGCCAGGGGGACCTCCTGCGGATCCTGGCCCGGGCTGGCCAGCAGCACCACCGGCTGCGGGATGTCGTCATCGGGCGGGGTGAGCCGGATCGTCACCCCGACCCGCGCCTGGGCGGGGCGTCCCACCAGGGCGGTGCACAGCAGCGCCGTGCAGGTCCGCACCACGGTCTACCGCCCCGCGGGGACCATCTCGAAGTCGACCCCCTTCGTCTCGGTCCCCAGGCTGACGCTGTAGGGGTTGCCGGTGGCGCCGACCTCGACCCGGTCCTTGACCGTGAACAGGTCGCCGTCCTGGTCGAGCATGCCGAAGAAGTAGACCGTGCGGTCCCCGTCCAGGGGGATGTCGCCGACGTACTCGGAGGGCACATCGGCCTTGGTCGGGCAGTCGACCTCGGCGAAACCGAGGTCCATGGAGGTCAGCCGGTCGGGGAACCCGGTCTTGGGATCGAGGCCGCTCTCGTCCCAGGCGGCGACCTGGCAGATCGCGGTCGGCTCGATGTCGCCGAAGTAGGTGATGGTGCCGCGGACCCGGATCATGTCGTGGGGCACGTCGCCGATCCCGCCGCCGTCTCCGGGCTCGCCGCCGTCCCCGGGCGCGCCGCCGTCTCCGGGCGCGCCGCCGTCCCCGGTGGTGCCGCCGTCCCCGGTGGTGCCGCCGTCCCCGGTGGTGCCGCCGTCCCCGGTGGTGCCGCCGTCCCCGGCGGTTCCGCCGTCCCCGGCAGCGCCGCCATCGCTGCCGTCGTCGATGGGGTAGCAGATCCCGTCGGCGGCCTTGCCGTAGCCGGGGTCGCAGTCACGTTCGCAGGCGAGGAGGGCGAGGGTGATCAGGGTCAGGGTCATCGGGGCTCCGGAATGGGGAACAAGGCGGGTGCGGAGACCAGTGTAGCAGCCGAGGACTGCCGCTTCGCCGGGGTAGACTGCGCCGATGGCGAGAAACGCACCGGGACGACGCGCCCCCCTGCTGCTGTTCGGCGGCCTGGCCGTGCTGGGCGCCGTCTTCGTCGGCGTGGGGCTTCGCCGACTCGCCGGCGGGCCGATGGCCGACCCCTCTCCGGCGACGTCGTCGACCCCTGCCGCTCCCAGTTCCGCACCGGCGGCCCCCGCGGCCCGGGCCGCCGGCCCCTCCACCGGCGTGGTGGACCTCGTGGTCGATGCCCCCCCGGCGACCGACACGCCGGATGCCGATGCCCTGTGCCCGGACTGCGACATCCTGCTGGTCACCGTCTGCTCGCTGCGCAAGGACCACGTCGGGGTCTATGGGCAGCATCCCGGCCTGACGCCGGCGCTCGACCGGGTCGCCGACCACGGGTTCTTCTTCGACCGGGCCTACGCCGCGTCCAACTTCACCCTGGCCAGCCTGACGGCCATCCTCACCGGGCGGTTCGGCAGCAGCTCGGGGGTGACCGGCTGGGACAAGGGGTTGGGCGAGGGAGTGCCGACCCTGCCGGAGATCCTGGGCCTGTACGGCTACCGGACCGGGGCGTTCACGGTGGATGCTCCGTCGGGGTTCCGCCCGGACTACGGGCTGCACCGCGGCTTCCAGACCATGCGGATCATCCCGGCCCCGCGGGACACCCCCGACGGACGCTTTCGGCCGGGACCGATCGGGGAGGGCGGGGCCTCGGCCCGGCCGGTGGAGGAGTGGCTGGCGGCGCACCCGAGCAGCGAGGACGTGCCGCTGTTCACCATGTTCCACACCCGCACGGCCCACTTCCCCTTCGTGATCAGCGACGCCGGCGCCGACGAGGACCCCACCGGGATCACCCGGCTGTTGTGGGAGGCGGGGCGCCAGCAGGCGGCGGCCATGGCCGACCGGGCGATGCCCGGCATGGCCGGCGGCACGGCCCAGCGGGGGGTGGTGGCCCTGAACGGGCGCGATCCCCTCGAGATCGCGCTCGAACAGGGAGGGCAGCCGGCCGTCGAGATGTGGCGCCGGCGCTACGCCGAGGCGGTGGCCCGCATGGACGAGGACATCGAGCGGGTCCTGGACGCGCTCGACGCCTCGGGACGCGCGGACCGCACCATCATCGTGGTCATGGCCGACCACGGCGAGACCAACGACGAGCACGGCGAGATGTTGCACGGGGATGGCTACTACGACAACGTGGTCAACGTGCCGCTCCTGATCCGGGTGCCCGGCCTCGCCGGCAGCCGGCAGCCCATCGACGCCCTGGTCAGCCAGGTCGACGTCCTCCCGACCCTCCTGGAGCTGGTGGGGGCGGTGCCGCCGGCCGGGATCGACGGCGTGAGCATGGTGCCGCTGCTCACCGGGCGGGCCGACGCCATCCGCGGCGTCACCCTCGTCGAGGGAGGGGTGGCCCGGCACGATGCCGACGAGATC
>RFKJ01000046.1 GCA_003694325.1 Deltaproteobacteria bacterium | reverse complement strand
GGGCTGGGACATGGCGGCTCCGGCGGGGCCCGTCGCTGCCCGGCGGGCCCGTTCTTCAGCGGGTGGGGGGGGTCAGGTCGAGAAGCGACCGAGGATGTCGCGCCAGAAGCCCTTGTGGGCCACCTTGGCGTCCTGGAGCTCGGCCAGCTTGCGGATCAGCTCCTCCTCCTCCTCGCTGAGGGTCTTGGGCACGTCGACCACCACCTGCACGTGGTGGTCGCCTCGCCCGCCTCGCCGACCGAGGTGCGGGACGCCCTTGCCCGGAAGGGTGAAGACCTTGCCCGAAGGGGTGGCGCGCGGCAGCTCCAACTCCTCCTCCCCGTCCACGGTGGGCACCTTGATGACCCCACCGAGGCAGGCCTGGGGATAGCTGATCGGCACCTCGACCATGATGTCTGCACCCTTTCTGCGAAAGAACTCGTGGGGGCGGACGCGGATGTGGACGTAGAGGTCGCCGGGAGGCGCACCGGGATCGCCGGCGTCGCCTCGGCCGGCCAGTCGAAGCTGCAGGCCGTTGTCGACCCCGGCGGGCACCGACACCGACAGCGAGTCGGTCACCCGGGTGCGGCCGTGTCCCTCGCAGGCCTTGCAGGGGTGGACGATGACCTGGCCACGCCCACCGCAGTGGGGGCAGGCGGTGCGGATGCGGAGGAAGCCGTGCCCCTGGACCACCTGGCCGGCCCCGCCGCAGGTCCCGCAGGTCTCGGGCTGGCTGCCCGGCTCGGCGCCGGAGCCCGCGCAGGCATCGCACGTGGCGTAGCGGGCGACGGTGATCTCCTTCTGGCAGCCGTGGACGGCCTCGAGAAAATCCAGCTCGAGGGTGTATTCCTGGTCGGCGCCCCGCCGCAGTCGCGGGCCGCTCCGGCGCCGCCCGCGGCCGCCCCCGCCACCGCCGAACCCGAAGAGATCACCGAACAGGTCGCTGAACTGGCTGAAGATCTCGTCCGCCGAGGCGAAACCGGGATCGACGCCCGCACCGCGGAGCCCGGCGTGGCCGAAGCGGTCATAGGTCTCGCGCTTCTCGGGGTCGCTGAGCACCGAGTAGGCCTCGCTGACCTCCTTGAACTTCGCTTCGGCTTCTTCGTCACCCGGGTTGCGGTCCGGGTGATACTGCATCGCCAGCTTGCGGTAGGACTTCTTGATCTCGGTGCCGCTGGCGTCCCGGGCGACGCCGAGGATCTCGTAGTAGTCCCGCTGTGTCGACATCCCAGCTTCCTTTCTGGCGGCGTTGGAGAGAACGAGGAGGAGGGAGAGGGGGGTACGCGACACCCGGGACAACCCTGCGGGCTGCCCCGGGTGCGAAGGCCTGGGTCAGGCCGCGATCACTCAGGCTTCTTCGTACTCGGCGTCGATGACATCGTCGTCGTCGCCACCACCGGAGGCCCCGCCGTCACCGGTGGCGGCCCCGCCACCGGGCGCGCCGGCCCCCGCCGCCTGGTAGGCGGCCTCGGCCAGCTTGTGGCTGGCGGCGGACAGGCTCTCGTTGGCCTGCTTGATGGTGTCGACGTCGTCGCTGTCGAGCGCCTCCTTGGCCTTGGACAGCGCTTCCTCGACCTCGGTGACCTGGCCGGAGGGCAGCTTGTCCTTGTGCTCGCCCAGCAGCTTCTCGGTCTGGTAGACCATCGTGTCGAGCTGGTTGCGGGCCTCGATGACCTCCCGCCGCGCCTTGTCCTCGGCTTCGTGGGCCTCGGCGTCCTTCACCAGCTTCTCGACCTCCTCCTTGGAGAGGCCGCTGCTGCTGGTGATGGTGATGTGCTGCTCCTTGCCGGTGGCCTTGTCCTTGGCGGTGACGTTGAGGATGCCGTTGGCATCGATGTCGAAGGTCACCTCGATCTGCGGGACGCCGCGGGGTGCGGGGGGGATTCCGTCCAGCCGGAAGGTCCCGAGCAGGCGGTTGTCCTTCGCCATGGGCCGCTCGCCCTGGTAGACGTGGACGTCCACCGCGGTCTGGTTGTCGGCGGCGGTGCTGAAGATCTCGGACTTCTTGGCCGGGATCGTCGTGTTGCGCGGGATCAGCACCGTGTTGACGCCGCCGAGGGTCTCGATGCCCAGGCTGAGCGGGGTCACGTCGAGGAGCAGCAGGTCCTTGACGTCGCCCGAGAGCACGCCGCCCTGGATGGCGGCGCCCACGGCCACGACCTCGTCGGGGTTGACCGAGTGGTTCGGCTCGCGCCCGAACAGCTTCTTGACCTTCTCGCGGACCAGCGGGATCCGGGTCGAGCCACCGACGAGCAGGACCTCGTGGATGTCGCTGGTGGACACCTTGGCGTCCTTGATGGCCTTGCGGCAGGGCTCCAGGGTGCGATCGACGACCGGCTCGATCATCTGCTCGAACTTCGCCCGCGTCAGGGTCGTGACGAAGTGCTTGGGGCCGGAGGCGTCGGCGGTGAGGAACGGCAGGTTGATCTCGGTGGAGGGCGCCGAGGACAGCTCGATCTTGGCCTTCTCGGCGGCGTCCTTGAGCCGCTGCATGACCATCCGGTCGTTGCTGATGTCGACGCCGTGCTCCTTCTTGAACTCGGAGACCATCCAGTCGATCAGCACGTGGTCGATGTCGTCACCGCCGAGGTGGGTGTCGCCGTTGGTCGACTTGACCTCGACGACGCCCTCACCGACCTCGAGGATCGAGATGTCGAAGGTGCCGCCACCGAAGTCGTAGACCGCGATGACCTGGTCCTCCTTCTTGTCGAGGCCATACGCCAGGGCCGCGGCGGTCGGCTCGTTGATGATCCGCTTGACGTCCAGGCCGGCGATCTTGCCGGCGTCCTTGGTGGCCTGGCGCTGGGCGTCGTTGAAGTAGGCCGGGACGGTGATCACCGCTTCGGTGACCGGCTGGCCGAGGTAGCGCTCCGCTTCCCGCTTCAGCTTCTGGAGGACCATGGCCGAGATCTCGGGCGGGCTGTAGCGCTTGTCGTCGATCTTGACCCGGGGCAGCCCGTCGTCGCCCCGGACCACCTCGTAGGAGACGCGGGCGATCTCGTCCTTGGCCTCGTCGAACCGTCGGCCCATGAACCGCTTGATCGAGGCGATGGTCCGGGTGGGGTTGGTGATGGCCTGGCGCTTGGCCACGGCGCCCACCAGGCGCTCGCCGTCCTTGGTGAAGGCGACCACCGACGGCGTGGTCCGGGCGCCCTCCTCGTTGACGATGACGGTGGCCGAGTCGCCTTCCATGACTGCCACGACCGAGTTGGTCGTGCCGAGGTCGATCCCGATGATCTTGCCCATGTGCGTGTCCTCCGAATCGCCGGGCGTAGAGCCCGCCCAGGCGGCTGAGCTTCGAGTCGGTGCTCCCCGAGGGAAGCGCTGATTGGTGCGGGTAGACGCGGCGCAGGGGATCGCGCGAGACGGGCCCGAGACACCGCCCCTGAGCCGGTTCCGGTGGGGATCCGGTGCGTCGCGGCAAGGGTAATCGCGGTCGCGGGCGCGACAAGGCCGCCGACGGGAAGGAATTGGATCCGGGCGGTCGGGCCCGCCGGTGGCGCCGGCGGGGGACCGCGATCGGGATGTCGTGCTTCGGGCGCCGGCAGCCGAATGAGGGCAGCGCAAGGGTCGGGAATTGCGGGGATGCGCGGCCTGGCACGGGGCCTGCATTTGCAGGGGGCGTCCGAACCCTCGTCCTTCCAACTTCGAGACGTCCGTGCCCTGACAACGGGACGGGGGGAACGACCGGCGCCGGCGTGGCAACAGGGTCGCGTGCGGTGCCGCAGAACATCGGCCGCCGGATCCGGTCGGGTCCGGCGGCCTCTCCGTCGGGGGGAGACGAGTTTCGGGTCGGGTGCTTGACGCCCCCGAACGGGGTGTCTACTTCCGGGCCGCACCTCCTGAGGGCACCGTTGTGCCTCGTCTCCGGCCACACCCTCGCTCGTGGAAGCGAGGAAGACGGGGCGGGTGCACGGCGGCCCGTTCGCACCAACCCATACCTCCTGCCTCGGACACCGAGGCGTCCCAGAGGAGAGAAACCCATGAAGCTCCGTCCCCTCTACGACCGGATCCTCGTCAAGCGCGTCGAGGCCGAGAACAAGACCGCCAGTGGCCTGATCATCCCCGACGCGGCCAAGGAGAAGCCGCTGGAGGCCGAGGTCGTCGCCGTGGGCAGCGGCCGGATCACCAAGGACGGCAAGACCCGCGAGATGTCGCTGAAGGTGGGGGACCACATCCTGTTCGGCAAGTACACCGGCGACGAGATCAAGCTCGACGGGACCGAGCACATCATCCTCCGGGAGGAGGATGTCCTCGCGGTCGTGGAACGCTGAACCCGATCGCCGAACGACTGATCGCCTCGGGGGTTCGCACCCCTCCAACCCTGTTTCGGCCGGCACCCCGCACGGCCGACGCATCCATTCATCGGGGCCGCTGGCCCCAGGAGTACCCACATGGCTGCCAAGGACATCCAGTTCCGAGACACCGCCTGGAGCGAGGTCGCCAAGGGCGTCGACGCCCTGGCCAACGCCGTCAAGGTCACCCTCGGCCCCAAGGGCCGCAACGTCGTGCTCGAGAAGAGCTGGGGCGCGCCGACGGTCACCAAGGACGGCGTGACCGTCGCCAAGGAGATCGAGCTGAAGGACAAGTTCCAGAACATCGGCGCCCAGATGGTCAAGGAGGTCGCCTCCCGGACCAACGACGTGGCCGGTGACGGAACCACCACCGCCACGGTCCTGGCCCAGGCCATCTACCGGCACGGCGCCAAGCTCGTCGCCGCCGGCGCCAACCCGATGGAGCTGAAGATCGGCATCGACACGGCGGTGAACCGGATCGTCGATCACCTCCGCGAGCTGAGCCAGCCGTGCGAGACCAAGGAGGACATCGCCAAGGTGGCCACCATCTCGGCCAACGGCGACACCGAGGTCGGCGAGATGATCGCCACCGCCATGGACAAGGTGGGTCGCGACGGCGTGGTCACCGTCGAGGAGGCCAAGGGCCTGGAGACCGAGCTGGACATCGTCGAGGGCATGCAGTTCGACCGCGGCTACCTCAGCCCCTACTTCGTCACCGATCCCGACCGGATGGAGGCGGTCCTCGAGGACGCCCTGCTGCTGATCCACGAGAAGAAGATCAGCAACATGAAGGACCTGCTGCCGGTGCTGGAGAAGGTGCACGGGGCGGGCAAGCCGCTGGTCATCATCGCCGAGGATGTCGACGGCGACGCGCTGGCGACCCTCGTCGTCAACAAGCTGCGCGGCAACATGAACGTCGTCGCCGTCAAGGCCCCCGGCTTCGGTGACCGCCGCAAGGCGATGCTCGAGGACATCGCCGTCCTGACCGGTGGCCGGGCCCTCATGGAGGACCTGGGCATCAAGCTCGAGAACGCCCAGCTCTCCGACCTCGGCAAGGCCCGTCGGGTGGTCGTCACCAAGGACACCACCACCATCGTGGATGGTGCGGGGTCCCGCGACGCCGTTCGCGCCCGGGTCAAGCAGATCCGCGCCCGCATCGAGGAGACCACCAGCGACTACGACCGCGAGAAGCTCCAGGAGCGCCTGGCCAAGCTCGTCGGTGGCGTGGCGGTCATCCACGTCGGCGCGGCCACCGAGGTGGAGATGAAGGAGAAGAAGGCCCGGGTCGAAGACGCGCTCAACGCGACCCGCGCCGCCATCGAGGAGGGCGTGGTGCCCGGTGGCGGCACGGCCCTGATCCGGTCGCTGCCGGTGCTCGATGACATCGAGCTGGAGGGCGACGCCGGTTTCGGTGTCCGCATCATCCGCGACGCGATCCAGGCGCCGATCCGGGCCATCGCCTCCAACGCCGGCCTCGACGGCAGCCTGGTGGTCGACAAGGTCAAGAACGGCACCGGTGCCTTCGGCTTCAACGCCGCCACCGAGGAGTACGGCGACCTGGTCGAGATGGGCGTCATCGATCCGGCCAAGGTCGTGCGGTCCGCCCTGCAGAACGCGGCCTCGGTCGCCAGCCTGCTGCTGACCACCGAAGCCGTGATCGCCCAGAAGCCCGAGAAGCCGGCGCCGGCTGCCGGCGGCGGTGACATGGGCGGCATGGGCGGCATGGGCGGCATGGGCGGCATGATGTGAGCC
>RFKJ01000597.1 GCA_003694325.1 Deltaproteobacteria bacterium | reverse complement strand
CGGGTCGGCGATGTCCACCGCGCTGCGGGGCACCCAGCCCTTGCGGTCGTCGGGGAGGGCGACGAGCACCGCGGCGGTGTCGGCGTCTTCGTAGACCTCCAGGGTCTGGACGACGGCGCCCTCGTGGAGCACGAACAGGTCGACCCCCTCGGCCCCCAGCGCGCTGCGCACCCGGACCTCGGGCGTCAGCACGGTCGCCGGGGGAGGGCGAGAGAGGTGGTGCCGGGCGGAGGCCGCCAGGACGAGGCCGATCCCCACCAGCACCGCCGCTTCCCATCGACGCCGGATGGCCCGCCGTCGGCGCCGATCGGCGATGCCCTGGATGAGCTGCACCCACAGCCCCAGCGCCGCCGCCAGGCCGGCCAGCAGGGCCTCGGTTCGGACCGGCACGAAGGCCTGCCAGAAGAACGGTCCGGTGGGCGGGCGGGGCAGTTCGAGGCGGTCGCGGGTCTTGGAGAGGGCCAGGGCGCGGTTGGCCGAGAGGTCCCCGTCGGTGGGCGCCAGCTCCAGGCCGCGGGTCCAGGCGGCGATGGCGTGGCCGTTGTGGCCCTGCCGGAACAGCGCGTTGCCGAGGCCGTGGTAGACGGCCGGATCCCGGCCGCCGTGGTCGAGGGCGTCGACGAAGTGCTCGACGGCAGCGGCGTTGTCGCCATCCCGAGACGCCGTGACCCCGGCCTCGAACGCCTCCTGGGCCGGGCTGGCGTGGCCGGGAGCGGACAGCAGGAGCACCACCAGGAGGGTCACGTGGCCTCCACGAAGCGTCGGATGCGGGCTTCCAGGTCGCCGCCGGCTTCGAAGCCCCCGTAGCGGGCCCGAACGAGGTCATCGTAGAGCCGGGCGGCGTCGTCGCCGAGCGTGGCCACCTGTTCGCGGGTGAGGCCCGGGGCGGGTTGCGACAGGCGGATCGCGCAGGCCTCGCGGAAGGCCTCCTCCAGGGCCGCGAGGCGGTCGCCGGGATCGGTCGGCAGGTCGTGCAGCGCGCGTCGCAGCCGGGTGCGGGGATCGGGGCGACGGCGACGGAGGGCTCCGTCGATGGCCAGGGCGACGAGCCCCAACGCCGGCACGGCCGGCATGGCCACCGCCCAGGGCAGGGCGGCGCGCAGGCTGCGATCCCGGATCCGGGCGTCGCCCGGGACCGGCAGGATGTCCTCGGCCAGAGCCTCCACGTCCTGTCGCGAATCGGGGGTCCCCTGCTGCTCGTCGGTGAACCGCCGGACCTCCCCCGAGGCGGCCTCGCCGGGGGTGACCTGGACCTCGATGGGGTCGGTCTTCAGGCGGACGTAGCGCTCGGCGTCGGGATCGAACACGACGATCTCGATGGGATCGATGGTCATCGTCCCCTCCCGGGCCGGCACCACCGCCCGCCGGAACGTGGCCACGCTGGACAGGCGCCCGTCCTCGACCGTGGCGCGGATCTCCGGGGTGTCGTCGTAGACCCGATACTCCTCCCGTTCCGGTGGGTCCGGGAGCCGGACCCCGGCCAGGGTGCCGTTGCCGGCCAGGGTCACCTCCAGGGTGAGGGACTCCCCCAGGGGGACCTGCACCGGCTGGCCCGGCGGCAGGGGAGTGTTGCTGCCCTCGCGGTGGACGACGGCGTCGAGGCGGAAGGTCCCCACCAGGCCCGAGAAGTCGGCGGGCCGGCCCTCGGTGGGCAGGGGTCGGATCTCGACGGTGATCGGCTGGGTCGCCAGGGTCAGCGTGTCGACCGAGGCCATGAACGGGTTGCGGCGGCGGTTGTTCGAGCGGGCCGGCACCTTGGCGGTCACGACCGCCGGCGGGATCACCCGCCGGCCGGTGGCGCTGGCGACCAGGGGGATGCTGATCTCCTCGACGCCGTAGGTCGTGCCGTCCTGGCGGATCTGGTACTCGCGCTGGGCGGGCTCGGCGATCTTCTCGGCGATGAAGCCGTCGAAGTCCGGCGGGGTCCACGACAGGTCGAGCAGCCGGTCGGCGTGCTGGTGGCGGAACCGGTAGACCACCACCTCGCCGAGGAAGGGGCGGGGATCGGAGATGGTGGCCAGGACATCCTGGGCCTTGGCCGCGGCGGCGTCCCGCGGAACCACCGTGATCTCGACCGGGCCGGCGGTGAGCGTCTGCCCACCGACGTCGACGGTCACCGGGCCCACCTTCCAGGTGCCGGGAGCCAGCGCGGTCAGCGCGTAGGTGTAGGCCGTGATCCGGGTCGACTCCAGGTTGACGATGATGTGCTGGGTGCTCTGTCCGGTGAACCGGGCCTGCAGCCCGCTCTCCACCGGCAGCTCCGGCTGGCCGCGGAAGCTGGCGTTGGTGAGCTGGAGCTGCACCGAGATCGTCTGCCCGACCTGGAGCTGGCGGGTGTCGACGACGAGGTCGAGCTGGGGACTGCCGGCGGCCCGGGCGGGACCCGCCAGGGCCAGCCCGGCCACGGCCAGCAGCACCGCGCGGCGGGTCGGTCGCGGTCCGGTCGGGACGCTGCTCACCAGTCGTTGCCTCCTCGGGAACCGGGGTCGACCACGACCCGGGGGCTCCCCTCTTCGACGCTCTCCAGCAGGCGGTCGGCTTCCTGCTCCGACAGGCTGCCGGGTCGGTGTACCTCGTCGTCCGTGGGCTCGCCGCTGTCCTGCTCCTCGGTTCCGGCCCGGGCCTGGATCTCGGCGTCGCCGTCGGGAGGCTGCTCCGCGTCCTCCGGCTCCGCCTGCTCCGACTCGACCTCCTGCCGGGTCCCGTCGTCCTGTTGCTGCTGCTGTTGCTGCTGCTGGGCGTCCTGCTGTTGTTGCTGCTGGGCGTCCTGCTGTTGCTGCTGCTGTTGTTGCAGTTGTTGCTGTTGTTGCTGTTGCTGCTGTTGCTGCTGCTGTTGCTGCTGCTGGGCGTCCTG
>RFKJ01000596.1 GCA_003694325.1 Deltaproteobacteria bacterium | reverse complement strand
TCACTGCGATCCAGGACGTCCAGACCGGGGTGGTCGCCGAGGGGGAGACCGTCACCCTCCGGGGGCTGGTGGCCGAGGGCTCGTCCTCGACCGGCTTCTTCCTGCTGGACCCGGCGGGCGGCAGCTACAGCGGGATCTGGATCTACACCTCGTCGGGATGGGGAGGGGCGGTCGTCTACCGGGGCGACGAGGTCGAGGTCACCGGCACGGTCTCGGAGTACACGCCAGGCGGCAGCAGCGGCACGCTCACCGAGCTGATCGTCGACCGGAGCGCCGACCTGACCGTGCTCAGCTCGGGCCACAGCCTGCCCGAGCCCAACCTCCTGTCCCTGGGGGCGTTCACCTCGGACTCGTCGCTGGAGCCCTACGAGAGCACCCTGGTGCGGGTGGAGGGACTGACCGTGACCGACGCCGACGTCGGCTACGGATCCTTCGAGTGCGATTCCCTGGTGATCGTCGACGACTACTACTACGACGTGCCGGTCTCGCTCGGCGACACCTTCGAGGCCATCCAGGGACCGCTGACCTACAGCTACGACGAGTTCCGGATCCTGCCTCGGGACGCCGACGACATCGAGGGGCACGGTGGGCCCTCCGACTGCGACGCCAGCCTGTGCGTCGGTGACCTCGTGGCCGGCGACCTCGTCATCACCGAGGTGATGATCAACCCCAACGCCGGTGACGACGAATCCAACGAGTGGATCGAGGTCTACAACGCCGCCGGGGCGACGGTGGATCTCTACGGCCTGGTGCTGGGGGATTCGGGATCGTCCTCGGGGGTCATCGCCGACACGGTGGTGGTGTCGCCCGGCGACCGGGTGGTCCTGGCCCGGGGCGATGGCAGCGGCTGGGCCTACCCGTTCACCCCGGCCGCCTGGTGGGGCAGCAGCCCGGCGCTGGGCAACTCGGGGGACCTCGTGTCGGTGGGCAACAGCGATGGCATCATCGACGAGACCGCGACCTGGAGTGCGGGCGACGCCGACGCCGGGATCGCCTGGCAGCTCGCGCCCCGCTACACCGACGCGGTCAGCAACGACTCCGACACCGCGTGGTGCGGGGCGTCCACCGCCATCGGCACCACCGGGGACCGGGGGACGCCGGGCAGCGTCAACACGGGCTGCTGACGCCGTTCAGCGCTTCCGGGTGAACAGCCACCAGGTCATCCAGCCCAAGGGGACGAGGCCGAAGGCGCCCAGCACGACCAGCACCAGCCCCAGGACGATGAGCTTGCCCAGCCCCTGCACCCCCTGGCTGCTGGCGAGCACCAGCGAGGCGAAGGAGAAGATGGTGGTCATGGCGCTCATGATGGCGGCGACGCCGGTGGTGCGCAGGGCGTAGAGCACCCGGCCGGGACCCTCCTCCTCGATCCGGTGGATGAGGTGGATGATGACGTCGATGCCGATGCCCATGAGGATCGGGATCCCGACGAAGTTGGCCATGGACAGCTTCAGGCCGGTGAGCGCCATGCCGGCGCCGGCGACCCCCATGCCCGCGGTCAGGGCGATCACCGCCGCGAGCGCCCGCTTGAACCGACGCAGGTCGAACCAGCTCGCCAGGAAGACCGTCACCAGCGCGAAGCCGGCCACCCGGGGGGCGTCGCGCTTCATCAGGTCGAACAGCACGGCGGTGGCGATGTACTCGCCGGCCACGGGGTGATCGCCCACCTCGGCGAGGACGGCGTCCCGCAGCCGGGCCATCTCGCGGATGTCCCACATGTTGCCGGCCGACAGCAGCATCAGCCGGTGGTGGTGGTCGCCGGCGCCGAGGATCTGGCGGATCGACGGGGGCAGGTCGTCGCGGGTCAGGACCCGGGGGGGGGCCTTCAGCAGCCGGGCGAGGTTGTCCTGCACGGGACGGGGCAGGTAGCGGGCGCCGTCCGACGCGGCGATCCGGGCGATCTCCTGGAGCAGCTCGACCCGCCGGGCCTGGTCGGCGGGGAGCACCGACGGCAGCCCGAGCACCCCGCGGAGCTGGGGGATCCGGCCCTCGGCGATGTCCCGCGAGATGCGCGCATGGTCGGCGTAGAGGGTGGCCTCATCCGGGTAGCTGACGACGGTGGGGGTGTAGCTGGCGATGGCGAGGTCGCGTTGGGCGCGGGTCAGGTCGGCGTAGGCCTCGCCCTCGGTCCGCAGCTCGCTGATGTCGTACTCGAACTCCACCCGGGGGAGCAGGCTCAGGGCGATGCCGGCGATGACCAGCAGGGTCGCCAGGCCGACGGGGGCGAGGCGATAGGAGGGCCGCATGCCGCTGCTCTGCTCGCGGACCGGGACGGGGGGGACGTGGTCGTCGAACCGGACGAGCAGCAGGGGCAGGAGGACCAGCTCGGCCAGCAGGCAGAGGAGCACGCCCCCCGACAGCAGGGTCCCGAGCTGTTGAAATCCCTGGAAGCCGGCGATCCACAGGGAGCAGAAGCCGGCGGCGCTGGTGATCGCCGCGGTCAGGCAGGGGGGCCCCACCGCGTCCCAGGCGGCGATCACGGCGTCGCGGGCGGTGTCCTGGCGGCTGCGCTCCTCCCGGTAGCGGCTGTACAGGTGGATGCCGAAATCCACCCCCAGCCCGATGAGCAGCGCCGTGAAGTAGGAGGTGAAGGTGTTGAGCTTGCCGACGGCGGCGCCGGCGAGCCCCAGGGTCCAGATGTTGCCGACCGCCAGCGGCAGGAAGATGATCGCGACCGCCCGGGGGCGCTTGAAGCCCAGGGCGAGGAACAGCACCACCAGCAGGACCGAGATCCCCAGCGTCGCGAACAGGTCGTGGACGATGGTCTCCATGTCCTCGACCGAGTGGCGGTAGGGGCCGCCCACCCAGGCGATCTCGACGCCCCGGGCGGGGGCGTCCATGCGCTCCAGCAGGTCGTTGACCCGGGCCATGAACGGCCGGGAGAAGGGCAGGTCGAAGGGGTTGCCCCGAGGGCGGACCAGCACCCGCTCGGTGTCGCCCGCCCCGGAGAGGACCTGGATGGCCCCCGGGTCGTTCAGCCGCTCGGTGAGCGGTCCCAGGTCCAGCAGGCGGCTGGCGAGGATCGGGTTCTGGGCGGCCGGACCCAGCGCCACGGCGCCCTGCAGGCGGGTCCGGATCTCGCGAAGCTCGTCGACGGAGAGCTGCAGCGCGCCGAGGCGGGCGGCGAGCTCCTCGTCGACCCGGTAGAGCACCCACTCGACATCGTCCCAGCCGGCCAGCTCGTCGGCCAGCTCCTGGGCGAAGTCCTGGCGGGCCTGCGGGTCCTCGCCGGCAATGGCGATGGTGAGCAGGCCGGTGCCGCCCTCCTCGGCGTTGAGCTTGCGGATGGCCTGGGCGGTGGGGTCGCTGTCCGGCAGCATGTCGAGGATGTTGGGCTGCACCGACAGCCGGCTGCCGAGCAGCAGACCCAGCACGCAGAGCAGCCCGGTGATCCACAGGGTCCCCCGCGGGTTTCCGATCACGAGGGCGGCGAGGCGACCGAAGGGTCCGGGGTGGCGGGGAT
>RFKJ01000595.1 GCA_003694325.1 Deltaproteobacteria bacterium | reverse complement strand
GCGCCAGGCCACCGCCGCCGAGGCCCAGGCCGAGGCTGCCCGCAAGGCCGTGGCCGCTGGCGAGGCCGCCCTCGAACGGGCCCGGGTCGCGGTGTCGGAGTGCCGCCTCACCGCGCCGCGGGACGGCGTCGTGCAGCTCCTGCCCTTCGAGGTCGGCGAGCTGGTTCCGCCCGGGGCGACCCTGGCCACCATCGTCGACCTCGCCCACGCCCGCGCCACCTTCTACATCCCCAACGCCGACCTCGCCGCGGCGGTGGCCGGCGCTCCCGCCGAGATCGAGGCCGACGCCTGGCCCGGCGAGGTGTTCACCGGGACGGTCGCCACGGTGGCCACCGAACCCGAGTTCACCCCGCGCAACATCCAGACCCGCAGCGACCGGGACCGGCTGGTCTACAAGGTCGAGGTCGAGGTCGACAACGCCGACGGACGCCTGCGCCCGGGGATGCCGATCGTCGTGCGCCTGCCGGGAACCGAGCGGTGACGGCGATCCCCTCCCCCACCTCCAGCGAGCCGGACGCCGCGGTGCAGGTCCGGGGGCTGGTGCGCAGCTTCGGCGCCGTCCGAGCGGTCGCCGGGCTGGACCTCGCCCTCTACCCGGGCGAGATCTACGGGCTGGTCGGTCCCGACGGCGCCGGCAAGACGACGACGATCCGGACCATCGCCGGCCTGCTGGACCCCGACGCCGGGACCGTCCGGGTGCTGGGACTGGCCCCCGACGATCCCCGGGTCCGGGAGTCGGTGGGGCTCATGCCCCAGCGGTACAGCCTCTACGGCGACCTGTCGGTGGGCGAGAACCTCCGGTTCTTCCGGCGGCTCTTCTGCCTGCCCCGCGACGTGGCCGAGCAGCGGATCGCGCGCCTCCTCGCCCTGACCCGCCTGGCCCCGTTCATCGATCGGCGCGCCGACGACCTGTCGGGCGGGATGTACAAGAAGCTGGCCCTGGCCTGCGCGCTGCTGCACCAGCCCCGGGTCCTGCTCCTCGACGAACCCACCAACGGTGTCGACCCGGTGAGTCGGCGCGAGCTGTGGACGTTGCTCGGCGAATTCGTGGGACAGGGCATGGCGGTGCTGGTCAGCACGCCGACCATGGACGAGGCCGAGCGGTGCCACCGGGTGGGGCTGCTCCACGCCGGTCGGCTCATCGCCGAGGGCGAGCCCTCCCGCCTCGTCCGCGAGCTGGACAGCCCCGTCTTCCTGGTGCGGGGCGGCGATCGGGACAGGGTCCAGGCCGTGGTCGAGCAGGCCCCCGAGGTCCTGGCCGCATCCCCGGCCGGGGCCCGGCTGAAGGTGGTGCTCCAGCCCGGGGGCACCGATCGACTCGCCGAACGCCTGGCCCCCCACGGTGCGACCCTGGTGCCCACCCGGCCCGACTTCGAGGACCTGTTCCTCGCCCGCCTCGCCGCCGGGGGGACCGCGTGACCGGCGCCGGCGAGCCCACGGTCATCGAGGTGGCGGGGCTCACCCGGCGCTTCGGTCGGTTCACCGCGGTGGACCACGTGGACTTCTCGGTCCGGCGAGGGGAGATCTTCGGCTACCTCGGGGCCAACGGCGCGGGCAAGAGCACGACGATCCGGATGCTCTGCGGCCTGCTCGCCCCCACCGAGGGCGACGCCGTCGTCGCCGGCTTTCGCGTCTCGACGGAGCCCGAGCGGATCAAGCGCCGGATCGGCTACATGTCGCAGCGCTTTTCACTGTACCCGGATCTTCGGGTCCGGCACAACCTGGAGTTCTTCGGCGGCGCCTACGGGCTGTGGGGCCGCCACCTCGCCGGTCGGATCGACGAGGTCCTGGCGCGGGTCGGCCTGCAGGACCTCGACGACAGCGTCACCCACGCCCTGCCGGGGGGGATCCGCCAGCGGGTGGCCCTGGCCGCGGCCATCCTCCACCAGCCGGACATCGTCTTCCTCGACGAGCCCACCGCGGGCGTGGATCCGGTCGCCCGCCGCAACTTCTGGAGCCTGATCCGCACCTTGTCGGAGGCCGGAACCACCATCTTCGTCACCACCCACTACATGGACGAAGCCGAGTACTGCAACCGGGTCGGCCTCATGGTGGCCGGCAGGCTGGCGGCCCTGGACACCCCCGCGGCGCTCAAGGCCCGCCACGTGCCCGGGCGGGTGTGGATGATCCGCGGCCCCTCCCTGGGCCGGCCGGAGGCCCGCCAACGACTCGCCGCGCTCCCCGGCGCCATCCAGGTGCAGACCATGGGGGCGGGCCTGCGCCTGCGGCTGTCGGCCGACTCCCCGGTCGACGCCGACACCATCCGCCGCGCCCTGGCGACGGTGGTCGATCAGCCGGTGGAGGTCGAGGCCGACGAGGCCACCCTCGAGGACGTGTTCCTGGCGGTGGTCGATGCCGACGCCTGGCGCCGGGGCACGGCCATCGCCCGGGGGGAGGGTCCGCCGTGAGCCGCCGCCTGCCCGATTCCCTGGTCCGGGTCGGGGCCCTCGCCGCCAAGGAGGCCCTCCACATCCGCCGCGATCCCCGCACCCTCTACCTGGGCCTGTTCCTGCCCCTGATCATGCTGCTGCTGTTCGGCTTCGGGGTCAGCTTCGACATCGACCACATCCCGCTGGCCGTGGCCGACCAGGACCGGACGGCGGAGAGCCGGGCGCTCCTCCAGGACTTCGTCGCCGCCCACGAGTTCGAGCTGAAGGGCGCGCTGCCCGACCCTGACCGGGCCACCCGGATCATGGCCGCCCACCGGGCCACCGCCGTGCTGGTGATCCCGCCGGGCTACGCCGAGGCCCTGGCCCGAGGGGACACCGCCACCGTGGCGCTGCTGCTCGACGCTTCCGACCCGCACAGCGCCCAGCAGTCCCTCGCCCGGGCCGACGTCATGGCCCAGGTCGCCACCGCCCGGGTCGCCGCCGCCTCGGGGCTGCTGGCCGGCGGCGGCGACGGCCTGCCCCTCTCCGCCCGGACCTGGACCCGGTTCAACCCCGCGGGACGGTCGGCCCTGTACCTCGTCCCCGGGGTCACCGCCTACGTCCTCGCGCTGGTCGCGGTGCTGCTGACGTCCCTGGCCGTGGCCCGCGAGTGGGAGCGCGGGTCCATGGAGCAGCTCTTCGCCACCCCGGTCGGTCGGCTGGAGATCGTGGTCGGCAAGCTGCTGCCCTACCTGGCGATGGGCGTCGTCCAGGTGCTGCTGGTCATGACCGCCGGCGCCTGGGTGTTCGGCCTGCCGTTCCGCGGCAGCCTGTGGCTGCTGTCCCTGGCCAGCGTGCTGTTCATGCTCGGCATGCTCGGGCAGGGGCTGCTCATCAGCGTCATCGCCCGCAACCAGATGGTCGCCACCCAGGCCTCGATGTTGTCGGCCATGCTGCCCAGCATGCTGCTCAGCGGGTTCATGTTCCCCATCGAGAACATGCCCGGCATCCTCCAGTTCATCTCCCACATCGTGCCGGCCCGCTACTACATCGCCATCCTGCGCGGCGTGCTGCTCAAGGGCAACGGCCTGGCCGAGCTGCACACCGAACTGCTGCTGCTGGGCATCTTCGCGGTGGTCATGGTCGCCGTGTCCACCGCGCGGTTCAAGCGGAAGCTGGCATGACCGACCGTCGCGCCGCCCTGTGGACCCTGCTGGTGCAGCTCCGCGCCGTGTTCATCAAGGAGGTGCGGGAGACCTCCCAGGACCGGCGCGTGGTCTTCCTGCTGACGGTGGCCCCCTTCATCCAGCTCCTGGTGTTCGGCTTCGCGATCAACCTCGACGTCGACCACGTGCCGACGGTCGTCGTCGACCTGGACGGTTCCCCCGAGGGGCGCGAGATGGTCCAGGCCATGCTCGCCGACGGTACCCTGGCCGCCACCTCCCCGGCGTCCTCGGTCCAGGAGGCCGAGGCCATGCTCGAGCACGGCGACGCGGCGGTGGCCATCGTGGTTCCGCCCGGCTTCGCCCGGGACCTCGCCCGGGGCGAGCCGACCGAGATGCAGGTGCTCCTCGACGGCACCGATCCCTCCCGCTCCGGCGTCGCCAGCGGTGCCGTCAGCCGCTACCTGGGCGAGCGGGGCCTGGATCTCGCCCGGCAGCGCCTCGCCGCAGCGACCGGGGGCGAGCGGCGCCTCCCCTCGGTGGAGGTCCGGCCCCGCCTGCTGTTCAACCCCCGCCTGTCCAGCGCGATCTACATGGTGCCGGGCATCGCCGGGATGCTGCTGCTCATCATCACCACCTTGATCACCGCCATGGGCCTCGCCCGCGAGCAGGAGGTGGGCACCCTCGAACAGGTGCGGGTCACGCCGCTGCCCACCCCGGTGCTGATGGTCGGCAAGGTCAGCCCGTTCATCCTCGTCGGGCTCATCGACGTGACGCTGGCCATCGCCGCCGGCGCCACCGTCTTCGACGTCCCGATCCGCGGCAGCATGGCCCTGTTCTACGCGCTGACGGCCGCCTTCCTGCTCAACACGGTCGGCATGGGGCTGTTCATCTCCACCATCAGCCAGACGCAGCAGCAGGCATTCATCGGCGCGTTCATGCTCATCCTGCCCGGCCTGCTGCTGTCGGGGACCCTCACCCCCATCCACGCCATGCCGGGGTGGCTCCAGCCGATCACCCTGCTCAACCCGCTGCGCTACTTCCTCGAGGGGGTCCGGGCCGTACTGCTGGAGGGCGCCCGGCTCGACGACGTCGCCTTCCAGCTCGGGATGCTGTCCCTGTACGGGGTGGCGATCCTCGTCGCGGCCAGCATCCGGTTCCGCAAGACCGTCGCCTGAGCCCCCGCTCGGCCGGGCCGCGACGGGACCGGCTCGCTCATCCCCCGTCGGCGACCGGCCCGACCGCTGGCGGGTCCTCGCCGTCGGTGGGCTCGGGATCGGCCATCCAGACGTGGAAGACCGTCCCGCTGCCGAGCTGGCTGCGGACGCTGACCCGCGCCCCCATCTTGTCGCAGAGGCGCTTGACGATGGCCAGCCCCAGCC
This sequence comes from Deltaproteobacteria bacterium, assembly GCA_003694325.1. GTDB lineage: Bacteria > Myxococcota_A > UBA796 > UBA796 > UBA2385 > J125. The sequence continues at coordinate 2,398 of RFKJ01000595.1, read as the reverse complement.
CGGTGCCCCCGGCGGCCCGGCTGCGCCCCTTGTCGACCCGGTAGAAGCGCTCGAAGATCCGGTCGTGCAGGGCCGGGTCGATGCCGATGCCCACGTCGATGACCTCCAGCCGCCACCCGTCGTCGCGCCGCCGGGCCCCCACCGTCACGACCCCGCCGTCGTGGCTGTACTTGACCGCGTTCTCGACCAGGTTCTGGACGATGTGCCCCAGGGCCTCGCGGTTGGCCCGCACCCGCACCCCCGGCAGGCCGAAGGTCTGCAGGGTGATGTCCCGGGCCGCCGCGGCCTGGGCCACCTTCTCCAGCGTCTCGGCCACCACCGGCTCGAGGGCCACCGCGGTCACCGGCAGCGGACCCTCGCGGGCGTCGAGGCGCGACAGGTACAGCAGGTCGTCGAACAGGGCGGTCAGCCGCCGGGCGTTGCGGTGGATCACCTCGACCATCCGCCGGGCGTCGTCCGGCAGCCGCTCGCCGTCGTCGAGGAGGGTCTCGGCATAACCGGCGATGGAGGTGGCCGGGGTGCGCAGCTCGTGGGAGACGTTGGCGACGAACTCGCTGCGGGTACGCTCGGCCCGGCGCAGCACCGTGATGTCCTCGATGATCGCCAGGCGGCCGCGCCCGCCGGGGACCTGTTCGGGGCCGAGGGCCTGGGCCCGCACGAACAGCTCCCGGTTGCCCACCGTGATGGCGAACTCCTGGCGGTCGTCGCGGGCCGGGTCCAGCGCCTGGGCCACCGCGGGCACCAGGACCGCGTCATCCACCGGGCGCCCCACCGGGTCGCCGACCATGGGCAGCAGGCGCAGCGCCGCCGGGTTCACCCGCAGCAGTCGCCCATCGGCCCCGGTGACCAGCACCCCGTTGGGGCTGACCTCGAGGAGCACGTCGGCCAGCTCCGGACCGCCCGGCTCGAGCGACCCGGCGGTCTTCTCCCCGCTCACTCCACCGCCCGCCCGTTGAACCGGTAGCCCGCCCCCCGCACCGTCTCGATGAGCCGGGAGTGGTCGCCGAGCTTCTGGCGGAGCCGCTTGATGTGGGTGTCGACGGTGCGGGTGTTGAGGTTGGCCGGCAGATCCCAGACGTCGACCAGCAGGGTCCCCCGGGTGCACAGCTCGCCGGGGTGCTCGGCGAGGTAGTGCAGCAACCGGTACTCGGTGGCGGTCAGCACCAGCTCCTCGTCGCCCTTGTGGGCGCGGTGGGCGACGGTGTCGATCCGCAGCTCGCCGTAGACGATGACCCCGTCGGCCCGGGGCGCGACCCGGCGGGCCGCCGCCTCCACCCGCAGGGTCAGCTCCTTGACGCTGAACGGCTTGGTGACGTAGTCGTCGGCCCCGACCTCGAAGCCGCTGACCCGATCCTGTTCCTCGGCCCGGGCGGTCAGCATGATGACGTAGGCGTCCTGGAGGTCCGGGTCAGCGCGCAGCCGGCGGCAGATGTCCTTGCCCGACATGTCGGGCAGCATCAGGTCGAGGAGCACGATGGGGGGCTGGTGGCGACGCGCCAGGTCCAGCGCGGTGGCGCCATCCGCTGCCGGCAGGACGTCGAACCCCGCCCGGCGCAGGTTCATCTCCACCAGATCGCGGATGTCGTCCTCGTCTTCAACTACCAGGACCCTGACCGACACGGCACCCTCGGGCTGTGGGGGAGAGGCTCCCCGGGCGGCAGGTGGAGGAGAGGCCGACACCGGACCGTCCGTCGGGAGCACGGGCTCCATGCCCGCGGCCGCACGATAGCAGGAGGAGGAGATCAGCGGCGGCGGGCCAGCCCTCGACCCAGGAACACCAGCCCCCCCACCGCCGCCCGGGTCAGCTCGCTGAACCAGCGGGTCAGACCGATGGAGACCGCCGCCGCCCGGGTCGCGCCGAAGGGCTCCAGGGCGTGGACGAACAGGCCCTCGCGGATGCCGAGCCCGCCGATGGTGATCGGCAGCGCGAGGACGGTGTCGATGGTCGGGATCAGGGCGAGGGTGTCGAGGTAGGAGAGGGTCAGCCCGTGGCCGCGCATGATGACGTGCACGGCGAGGCAGTTGACGAGGGAGAACGGCAGCGACAGCACGAACGAGAGGAGGAGGCGGCGGCGGTCCCGGCCGACCAGGGCAAACGCCCGGCGCAGGCGACCGACCACCCGTTCCACCGGCTCCGGCAGGCGCCAGGTCCCCCACCCCGCGCTCGTCGGGCGCGGTCGGCCCGGCCGGGCACGGCGGCGGGCCAGCACCAGGCTGGCGGCGAGGATCCCGCTGAACAGGACGGCGAAGCTCGCCGCGGCGATGCCGAGGGCCGGCAGGCGCCACCACAGGCCCCACCACAGCCCCCATCCCAGCAGCAGAGTCCACGGCACCAGCTCGATCAGCCGGGTCACCACCACCGCCGCCACCGCGAGCTCGGCGGACCCCACCACCGGGG
>RFKJ01000045.1 GCA_003694325.1 Deltaproteobacteria bacterium | reverse complement strand
CCGCCTGGCGGGACTTCCTCGACGGCGCCCCTCCCCCCGCCCTGCGAACCCTCGGCGAGGGCCTGATGCTGCGCGCCCACCGGCTGCTGCAGGTCGCCGGCGAGCTGCCCCCCGGACCCGCCGGCGACCTCGAGTCCGCCACGCTGCACACCGTCGGCGTCGGCCTGGCCGACCTGGCCGCCACCTGCCGGATCGAGGTCGAGCTGGCCTCGGGCGACACCCATGCGCTGTGGGAGGCCATCGAGGCGGCCACCACCCGGGCCCGCTTCGCCAGCAGTCCGGCTCGGGCCGCGGCCGAGCAGGCCCGCTGCCGACAGCTCCTGGAGGCGCTGCGGCAGCTCGGTGCCCGGGAGGAGGAGCGCACCCGCAGCATCCAGCGGGTGCTGAGCCTCTGCACCAGCCTGGAGCGGGCCCGGCGGCAGGCCGAGCGGGTGATCGCCCACGCCGAGGGCACCGACGAGGCCCGGCGCCAGGCCCGGCTCCGCGAGGCCACGGCGCGGCTGGACCGCGACAGCCGGCTGCTGGCCGCCGCGGTCGACGAAGTGGCCGGGCTCGGCGGGGAGGCCCGATGATCGACGTCCTGCTCACCCGCGCCGTGCGCATCATCCTGGCGATGCCGGTCATCGTCGGCGTCCTCGGTGCCGGCTGGTTCGGGGCCGGCATCGCCGCGCGAGCGGGCTTCGAGGGCGTGTTGACCGCGGCCCTGGCCCGCGAGGCCGACGACGACTGCGCCCCCGACACGAACGCCCTGTTCCGGCGGATCCGGCGCTTCGGCCCCGCGCCCGTCCACGCTCGGCTGCGGTGGACCACCTGCGGGGAGTCGCCGGACGCCGAGTAGGGTTCCCCGCCTGCCGCTGCGGCCTTCGGCGCCCACGGGCTATTGGGAGCAGCCCCCAAGTGGCCCGGGAGTTCCTCCATGCTGCTGCCCCTCCTCCTCTCGTCCATCGTGCCCTGCACCGCCCGGGCCGCCGAGCCGGCGCCCATCCACCACGACCTCGCGGTGCGCCTGGACCTCGCCGGCCACGCCCTCGACGTCACCGACCGCATCACCCTGCCCGACCCGGACACCCGGGAGCTGCGCTTCGTCCTGCACGCCGGCCTGCACCCCGAGGTCCGGACCCGCGGCTGGGAGCTGCAGCCGGTCGAGGGGCCGGTCACCGCCGACTTCTTCGGCATCAACGCCACCACCGCCAACCTCGGCGAGGACGTGCCCCTGGAGGGCTGGAGGCTCGTCGCCACCCGAAAGAAGCCGCGCCAACCCGTGACGCTGCACTACGAGGGCCCGCTGGACCACCCGCTGGCGCAATCCGGAGCGGAGTACCAGCGCAGCTTCACCGAGACGCCGGGCACCATCGGCCCCGACGGCGTCTTCCTGGCGGGCGCGTCCTACTGGGTGCCCGACACCGGCCCCGAACTGTTCACCTTCGACCTCCAGGTGGACGGCCTGCAGCCCCCCTGGGACGTGGTCAGCCAGGGCACCCGCACCGTCCATGACCTGGCGGCCGACGGCACCCGGACCACCCGCTACGAGATGCCCTGGCCCACCGACGAAGCCTACCTCGTCGCCGGTCCGTGGCACGAGTACGACGACACCGCCCCCCGCGCCGACGGGTCGGAGATCGCCACCCGGGTCTTCCTCCGCTCCGACGACCCGGGTCTCGCCGCCCGCTACCTCCAGGCCACCCGTCGCTACCTGTCCCTCTACGAAGGGATCCTCCCACCCTACCCCTACGAATCCTTCGCCCTGGTCGAGAACTCCTGGGAGACCGGCTACGGCATGCCCGGCTTCACCCTGCTCGGGCCCCAGGTCATCCGCTTCCCGTGGGTCATCACCACCTCCTATCCCCACGAGCTGCTCCACAACTGGTGGGGCAACTCCGTCTACGTCGACCCGGCCGGGGGCAACTGGTGCGAGGGACTGACCGCCTACATGGCCGACCACCTGTTCGCCGAGGACAAGGGGGAGGGCGCCCGGTATCGTCGATCCACCCTGCAGAAGTACACCGACTTCGTCCGGGGGGAACGGGACTTCCCGCTGGTGCAGTTCGGCTCGCGCAGCTCGGCGGCGTCCGAGGCCGTCGGGTACGGCAAGGCGCTCATGATGTTCCACATGGTGCGCCGGGCCATGGGGGACGAGGACTTCCTGGCGGCGCTCGGCGCCTTCTACGAGGCGCACGCCTTCGAGCGGGTCTCCTTCGGCGAGCTGGCCGACGCCTTCACCGCCCGGAGCGGCCAGGACTGGGGACCGTTCATCGAAAGCTGGACCACCCGGACCGGCGCCCCGGTGCTCTCCCTGGGCGAGGTCCACGTCGCCGGCGAGGGCGACACCTGGACGGTCCGCATCGACCTGGAACAGACCGGGGTCGACACCGCCTTCCCCATGACCGTGCCCGTCGCCATCTCCGTCGAGGGGGAGGACGAAGCCGTCGTCGTCGAGGTACCCATGGACGACCTCCACGCCTCCGCGACCGCACGGGTCTCCGGCCGCCCCCTGCGCGTGGACGTCGACCCCGGGTTCGACGTCATGCGCCGCCTGGACCCGCTGGAGCTGCCCCCCGCACTGTCCACGCTGTTCGGGGCCGACCAGCAGGTCTTCGTGATGCCCTCCTCCGCCAGCGACGAGGAGCAGGCGGCCTGGACCGCCCTGGCCGAACAGTGGGCCCGGCCCGGCTCCCCCACCCTGCTGCGCGACGACGAGATCGACGCGCTCCCCCCCGGCTCGGTGTGGGTGTTGGGGTGGGACAACCGCTTCGCCCCGGCTGTCGCCGGGACCCTGGCGGCCGACGGGGTGGCGCTGACCGCCGATGGCCTGGACATCGGCGACGAGCACATCGACCGCGCCGGCCACTCCGCGGTCCTCGTCACCCGCGGGAGCCCGGATCCGGCCACCGCCGTCGGCTGGGTGGGCGCCGATCCGGTCGCCGCCATCCCCGGGCTCGCCCGCAAGCTGCCCCACTACACCCGGTACAGCTACCTGGGCTTCGCCGGCGACGAACCCCAGAACAGTCACAAGGGCACCTGGCAGGCGCGCACCTCGCCGCTGTCCCGCGACCTGTCCGGCGAAGGCGCCGTGGGCGAACCCCGGCTGCCGGAACGCCGCCCCCTCGCTGAGCTTCCCTCCCTGTTCGACGCCACCTTGCTGGCCCGCACGGTCCGAGCCCTGGCCTCCCCCGAGATGGGTGGCCGGGGCCTGGGATCGGCCGAGCTGGAGCAGGCCGCCACCCTGGTCGAGCAGCGCCTGGCCGAGCTGGGGCTGGAACCGGCCGGGGACCACGGCTATCGCCAGACCCTGTCCTGGGATGGGGGCCCGCCGGTGGGCACGGTGGAGATCACCAACCTCCTGGCCCGCATCCCCGGAACCGACCCGGCGCTCGCCGATCACCCGGTCGTCGTGATGGCCCACCTCGACCACCTGGGGACCGGCTGGCCCGACGTGCGCGAAGGCAACGAGGGCCGGGTCCACCCCGGCGCCGACGACAACGCTTCCGGGGTGGCCATCGCCCTCGAGCTGGCCCGGGTCATGATCGCCGAGGGGCCGCGGCCGCGGCCGGTGCTGTTCGCGTTCACCTCCGGGGAGGAGGCCGGCCTGGTCGGCGCCCGCCACCTCCTCGCCGGCATGGCCGAGGACGCCCTGCCGGCGGCCTGCGTGAACCTCGACACCGTGGGCCGCCTGGGAGACGGCAAGCTCCTGGTCATCGACGGCGGCTCCGCCCGCGAGTGGCCGTTCATCTTCATGGGAGCCGGCTACGTCACCGGCGTGCAGACCGCCATGGTCGACGAGCCGCTCGACAGCTCCGACCAGGCCGCCTGCCTGGAACACGGCGTGCCCGCCGTCCAGCTCTTTACGGGCCCCAACGAGGACTACCACCGCCCCTCCGACACGGTGGACAAGCTCGACGTCCCGGGCATGGTCAAGGTCGCCGAGGTCGCCCACCAGGCCGTCGCCTACCTCGCCGAGCGGGCGGAACCCCTGACCTCGCAGCTCGCGGGTGCCGGGGGCCACGACGGCCGCGCCGCCGGTCCCGGCAGCCACGGTGGCGGCCGCACCGTCAGCCTGGGCACCCGGCCCGACTTCGCCTTCGAGGGGGAGGGTGTCCGGGTGGATGCCGTCACCGCGGGCTCGCCGGCGGACCAGGCCGGGATGCGGGCCGGCGATGTCGTCGTCGCCATCGACGGCCAGCCCATCGACGGCCTGCGCACCTACTCCGACGTGCTCAAGCGCCACCAGCCGGGGGACACCATCCGGATCACGGTGCAGCGCGGCGGAACGGAGCGGACCCTGGAAGCCACGCTGGTCCGGCGCTGAGGCCGACCTGCTGCGGGTCGACCCCGCGACCGGCAGGCTAGCAGCGTAAGGCTGGCCGACGGCGGCCCCACTCGAACAGGGCGACACCCGTGGTGAACAGCGCCATGGCCAGCAACAGCCACGGGATCCCGTCGTTGCGGCGAAGCAGGGCCGAGACCCGGAAGGTCTCGTCGAAGCCCGTGAGGGAGAGACCATCGGCGCTCCAGCCCGGCGCGACCCAGTTCGGGGGCTCGCCGTCCATGGAGAGCAGCACCATGGGGCTGCGCAGCGTCGGGTTGTCACTCACCCGCAGCACCGTCCAGGTGTGGCCGCCGGCCGAGACCGCCTGGCCGTCGGCGAGGCGCCGCTCGTGGCCGTCGACGATGAAGACCGGCGTGAGCCCATCGGCCTGCGCACCCTGGACCAGCACCCATCGGCGGCCCCCGTCGTAGAACCAGGGGCGGTTGAACCCGATGTGCGACCGGTGGCCGGTCTCGTCTTCGACCACGGCATCGATGGCCCGCAGCGTCCCGTCGGGATTGTCGTCGATCCGTCCCTCGACCACCCGCAGGCGGTGGTCGCCGACGGCCACCGGGTCGGGGCCCAGCAGGACCTGGCCGGTCACGCCGGCGGTGTGGGCCGCCACCAGGTGGGCGCCCAGCCCCACCACGAAGCCGAGGTGCATCAGCGTGATGCCCCAGAAGCGGCGGTCCAGGCGATTCGTCACCGCTCTCTGGAGGAGCGCCCGGGTCCCACCGACGATGGTGCTCACCGCGAGCATCCCCGTGGTCGCCACCAACGCCCAGAACCACCAGTAGTCCCCCACCGGCGCATCCCGGAAGACGGCGATGGACTCGGAGAACGGCAGCCGGTCCGGGCTCCTGGGGCTGGGGATGAACAGGCTCGACGCCATGAGCTGCACCGTCACCAGCGTCCCGAGCACCACCCCGACGCGCGGGCTGCCCAGCACCGACAAGAGACGGCTGCGCAGCAACCGGGTGGGGAGGGAGGGAGGCATGTCAGAACGAGTGGATGCTGCCGGACATGAACGATGTCCCGACATAGGCGATGAGCACGACGACCAGGCCCAGCAGCCCCAGCCCGGCCCGCAGGGGCGCCGACCGCAGCGGCCAGTACTTGAGGTGCAGCAGCGTGGCGAAGAACAACCAGGCAGCCAGCGACCAGACGATCTTGGCGTCCCACAGGAAGTACGCGCCCCAGCTCACGATGCCCCAGATCGAACCGAATACCAGGGACAACGAGAACAGCGCCAGGCCCACTCGGTGGTTCTCCTCCTGGCGGGTCAGCAGCGTCGCCGCATCCCCGGTCACCAGGAAGTCCACGCCGTCCGCGGCGCCCACCACCCAGAAGGCGTAGGCCAGGAAGCTCAGCGGCACGTGGATGGCGTACCAGGCCGTGTACAGCAGCGGTGTGGGGTACTGCAGGTCGGCGTCGAACTGCAGCGTGGTGCCGACGAACACCGCCGTCACCAGCGACAGCAGCCCCCGACCGGCCCGACCGGTCCGCGGAAACCGGAGCGCCGCCACCAGCAGCAGGGCCGCGGCGAAGCCCAGGAACGCCTCGTAGCGGGTGGTCAGCGGCAGGAACCCGATCCGCAGCCCTCGCCAGGCCAGCAGGGCGGTCAGCGTGGACAACGGCAGCAGCACGAACCCGCGCCGTCCCCGGCCGAGTACCTCCATGAGCATCCAGCCGAGCACCAGGCCCAGGGTCAGCTCGCGCAGCCAGGGGAAGACGCTCTCCATGGCGGCGGGTCTATCGGGCCGAAGGGGGCGGGGG
>RFKJ01000594.1 GCA_003694325.1 Deltaproteobacteria bacterium | reverse complement strand
GCTCCGTGCCGCCCCCCCCCGCCGGGGCCGAACCCGAAGAGGGCGAGTGCCGGAGCAGCACCTGGCGCAATGTCGGGATGCTGGTCGCCGCCGTGGCCCTGACCGCCATCGGCCTGACCGCTCCGGGAGCGCTGCTGCAGCACCTCACCGTCTTCGTGCTGGCCTGCTTCGTCGGCTGGCAGGTGATCTGGAACGTCACCCCGGCGCTGCACACCCCGCTGATGAGCGTCACCAACGCCATCAGCGGGATCATCATCATCGGCGGCATGCTCCAGGCCGGCCGGGGCGGTGAATCCCTCGACGCCGCGGTGTGGATCGGGGCCATCGCCATCCTGCTCGCCAGCATCAACATCGCCGGCGGCTTCCTCGTGACGCAGCGGATGCTGCGCATGTTCCGCAAGTAGGGAGGCGGCCATGACCACCGGTGCAGTGACACCCAACCTGCTGACCGCCGCCTACCTTGCGGCCAGCGTGCTGTTCATCCTCAGCCTGGGCGGGCTGTCGTCCCAGGAGACCGCGCGGCGCGGCAACCTGTTCGGCATCATCGGCATGGCGATCGCCATCGCCGTCACGACCCTCGCCCTGCCGCCGTCGGGCTACCCCGTCATGCTGGTCCCGGTGGTGATCGGCGGCGCCATCGGAGCCGTCCTCGCAGCCCGGGTCCAGATGACCGGGATGCCGCAGCTCGTGGCCCTCCTCCACAGCTTCGTCGGCCTGGCCGCCGTCCTGGTCGGGATCTCCTCCTTCCTCCACCCCAGCGAGGGCGCCCACACCACCGCCGAGGAGATCGTCCACCTCACCGAGGTGTGGCTGGGCGTCGCCATCGGCGCCATCACCTTCACCGGCTCGGTCATCGCCTGGGGGAAGCTGCGGGGGAGCATCTCCGGCAAGCCCCTGCTGCTGCCCGGGCGCCATGCGCTCAACGCATTCGGGGTGATCATCGTCTTCGCCGCCGGCATCGCGATGACCCTGGGTGCAGCCGGCATCGTCCCCAGCCTGGAGTCGGCGGCCCTGCCCCTCCTCCTGCTCGTCACCGGCATCAGCCTGCTGCTCGGCCTGCACCTGGTCATGGCCATCGGAGGCGCCGACATGCCCGTCGTGGTCAGCCTGTTGAACAGCTACTCCGGGTGGGCCGCGGCCGCCGCCGGCTTCATGCTGTCCAACGACCTGCTCATCGTCACCGGTGCCCTGGTGGGCTCCTCCGGCGCCATCCTGTCGGCCATCATGTGCGAGGCCATGAACCGTTCCATCTGGAACGTGGTCTTCGGCGGGTTCGGCACGGGGGAGGGCAACAAGCCCAAGGTGGCCAGCGAAGGCCCGGCCGGCGAGGTCCGGACCACCGACGCCACCGAGCTGGCCGCCACCCTGTCCCAGGCGCGGCGCGTGATCATCGTGCCCGGCTACGGCATGGCCGTCGCCCGGGCCCAGCACCCGGTCGAGGTGCTGACCCGCATCCTCCGGGAGCGCGGCGTGGAGGTCCGCTATGCCATCCACCCGGTCGCCGGTCGACTCCCGGGCCACATGAACGTGCTGCTGGCCGAGGCCGGGGTCCCCTACGACATCGTGTTCGAGATGGAGGAGATCAACGACGATTTCCCATCGACCGACGTCGTGCTGGTCATCGGCGCCAACGACATCGTCAACCCCTCGGCCCAGACCGACCCCGACAGCCCCATCGCCGGGATGCCGGTGCTCGAGGTCTGGAAGGCCCGCACCGTCGTGGTGTTCAAGCGCAGCATGGCCTCCGGCTACGCCGGCGTGGAGAACCCCCTGTTCTTCCGGGACAACACGCGGATGTTCTTCGGCGACGCCCGGGAGAGCATCGAGGCGCTGGTGGCCGCGCTCAAGGGCTGAACCGGCCGGAATCCCCGGCGGGCCGGCATTGACGATCCGGTGAATTGCCGGCGTTGGCCGAGCAGAGCCGCGAAGTGACGTCCTACATGGGGGATGTCACTCGAGCGTCCCCTTGGCCCACGATCCCCTTCGTCCGCAGCTCCGCTTCGTTCCCCGCCGCCGGGGCGACCTGGAACGTGCACCCGGCAAGCAGGCCGGGTTTGTTGTCCCGGTCCGCGACCTGCTGTTCAACCCCGCCACCGGCCGGATCGTCGGCTACCGCGTGGCGGCCCCGGGGACCCCGACGGGAGAGGGGGTGGTCGCGGCGATCTTCACCACCCCCCTCGCCGACGGCCGGGTCCGCATCCCCCCCGCCCAGACCGCGGGGTGGTTGCGCCGGGATGCGCTCGGTGGCCTGGGCCGGGCGTCGACCGTGCAGGGCCTGCCCGTCATCGACTGCACCGGCAGCCCCCTCGGCCAGGTCCGGTGCATCGTGGTCGATCACCTGCGCCAGCTCGTCACTGCGTTGCTCCTGGACAACGATGGCCGGGTGGCCTTCGACGATGCGCTCCTCCTCGGCGACGGCCGGGTGCTGGTGGAAGCCGCCGCCGTCGAGCGGTCGCCGACCCGGATCTGGCTGCACTGGCAGGACGACATCGAGGCCGGGCGACTGTGGTGGGATGCCCGCCTAGTCTCCCCGCCTCCCCTGCGGCCCGGTCCCCGGCTGGTCGCCGCCCGGTAGGCCCCGACCGAGCCCGGAGGGACGCATGACCGACGATCGCTTCATCCCCTACACCCCTCCCCGCCGGTCGATCGACGAGATGCTGGAGCGGGCGCGCAGCTTCTACGAGGAGCTGGACGCCCGACGCAGCGTGCGCGCCTTCGCCGATGCCCCGATCCCGCGGGAGGCCATCGAGCTGGCGATCCGCACCGCAAGCACCGCCCCCTCGGGGGCCCACCGGCAGCCCTGGCGGTTCGTCGCCATCAGCGATCCGTCCCTGAAGCGCCGCATCCGGCAGGGCGCCGAGGCCGAGGAGTACGAGAGCTACGAGGGCGGGCGCATGCCGGCGGCCTGGCGCGACGCCATCCGCCCGATGGGCACGACCTGGCAGAAGCCCTTTCTCGAGACGGCGCCCTGGCTGGTGGTGATGTTCGCCATCAGCCACGGCATCGCCCCCGACGGCAGCCGCATCAAGAACTACTACGTGCAGGAGAGCTGCGGGATCGCCGCCGGCATGTTCATCACGGCCCTGCACCACATGGGGCTCTGTACGCTCACCCACACCCCCAGCCCGATGCGCTTTCTGGGCGAGATCCTGGGGCGCCCGGCCAACGAGCGGCCGTTCATGCTGTTCCCCGTCGGCTACGCCGCCGACGACTGCCGGGTGCCGCACCTGGTCCGCAAGCCGCTGGAGGAGGTCGCGGTGTTCCACGAGGCTCCACCACCCACCCCCGACCCGGAACCCTGAGGAACGAGGCGCGGCCGTGCCGCAAGGGGATCAGTCCTTGCCGAACAGCCCGCCCAGCATGCCCGCCGCCGCGCCGAGTCCGCCGCCCGCCTCCCCGCCCCCACCGGCGAGCAGCGGAGCCGCCGACAGCAACGTGTCGGGCAGCTTGGGGTCGAGGCGTTCCTTGAGG
>RFKJ01000593.1 GCA_003694325.1 Deltaproteobacteria bacterium | reverse complement strand
CTGCGTGACGGGCGACTGTGCAACGACACCCACGGGATCTCGGTCCCCCTGCCCTCCGGCGCCACCATCGGTCCCTACGACTGCCTGCCCCTCCTCCCGGGTCACGTGCTCGGCTTCACCGTCGCCGACACCCCTGTCCGACTGTTCTGCCACCTGCCGGCTACCGCCGAACAGATCGCGGGGGGCATGGCCCGCATGGGCGCGGTGACGACGGAGACCCTCGACCTCGGTTCGCACCCGGTCCTGCGAGCGCGCGGCCCCCTGCCCCCGTCGCCCGAGATGCCCTCCGTCTCTCCCCGGGTCCGGCTGCTGTACCTGCGGACCACCCCCCGGGGAGTGCTGATCTTCGACACCACGCCGGCCGTCGAGCACGAGGAGGCGGTCGACGCGGCCACCCGGCAGGCACTGGCCGACCTCCGGTTCGACGACCCCGGCTGACCGTCCCGCTATTCCTCGATGTACCCCAGCGCCTTCAGGCCCTCGACCGTCTCCGGTGCCATCGTGACGTCGCGGTGCGGCGGAGCCGCCGCGTCCCAGGAGTCGAGGAGGGCCCGCAGGCGGGAGGCCCGGGCCGGGTCCTTCACCACCGACTGTTCGGCATCGAGCGCGTAGAGCATGTCGACGTCGGACAGCAACGGCGTCCGCACCAGCAGGGTTCCGTCGAGTGCGACCGCCCGCTCCATCGACAGGTTGTTCCAGGCGTCGGTCCGCTCGGCGTCCACCGGCTGGGTGGCCTCGGCGAAGGAGGGGGGGGCCGGTGGACGCGCTCCCCGGAACAGTGGCCCGAGGTCTTCGGCGTGGCCGATGGGCGGCATGCCAAGGAAGCCGAGCACGGTGGGGGCCAGGTCCATCACCCGGACCTGGCGGTCGACGACCAGGCCGGCGGGAACCGGGTGGTCGCCGTCGGGCCCGAAGCGACCGGTGCCCGCCCACACCATGGGCACGTGGATGTCGACGAGGTCCACGTCCGGACCGTGGCTCCAGGGGCGGCCGCGATCGGCCTCATCGTGGGTCTCGCCGTGGTCCGAGAGCACGACGACGAGGCTGTCGTCGAGCAGGCCCTGGTCCGACAGCCCGCCGAGCAGCCGTCCGATCTCGCGGTCGACGTAGGCGACCTCCGCCAGGTACAGCCCCCGGGCCTGGCGCACGTCCGCCATGTCGAGCCGGTGGCTGAGGGCGGCCCGGGTCAGGCGACCGATGTCGGCCAGGGAGCCGGTGACGGTCCCCGCGTACGCCGGGTCGAGGAAGGCCCGGCGAAGCTCGGGGGGGGCCGACACCCACAACATGTGGGGGTCGTAGTAGTGGACGAACAGGAACAGCGGATCGCCGGCCGGGTGGGTCGCCACCGCCTGCAGGGCGGTCTCGGTGACCCTGGACCCGGCGACCATGTAGTCGCCGGCCCCGGCCGCGTCGCGGTGGTCTTCGTACACCCGGAAACCCCGGTCCAGGCCCATGCGACGCTCGAGGGCCGCGGCCCCCACCACGGCGATGGTGTCCCATCCGCGGGACCGGAGCTGTTCGGCCAGCAACGGCAGGTCGTCGGGCACCGGGTAGCCGTTGCGCACCACCCGGTGTTCGTGGGGATCGACGCCGGCCATCATGCTGGTGTGGGACGAGAGCGTGGTCGGTGCGTGGGAGAGCGCCCAGGAGAAGCGGGTGCCGCGCTCCGCCAGGCGGTCGATGGTCGGGGTGAACGGACGGGGCCGCTGCGAGTCGGGCAGCTCGGGGTGCCACGGCAGCTCGGCGGCATAGGCGCCGATGGCGTCCGCCCGGGTCGTGTCGATGGAGATGACGACGACCGTGGGTGGAGGGGCGGGCTTGCCGCTGCACGCCAGCAGCACGGGGAGGATCAGCACCTTCCGCTCCGCAATCCGGGCTCCGGGATCATCGACGGATCCGCACGCTGTCGACGAGGGCGTCGATGCCGTGCTGCTCGTAGAGAGCCAGCGCCCGCTGGGCAGGGTTCCGGCCCGTGTCCAGGCGAGCCCACAACGGCGCCAGGAGCTGCTCCTCGCCCCGCCCCCGAACCTCCAGCGCGTCGGCGCAGCGTTCGAGCACCCCCCGCAAGAAGCCCGGAGCCGGCTCGGATGCCGCCAGCCCGTCGCGGACCGCGGCCGCGTGGTACGCCCGCAGGGTCGGCCAGGTGTCCGGTCCCAGCCGCTCGTCGATGAACTCGGCCAGAGTCTCCCCCGCACAGACCAGGGCCACACCCAGGGCGCTGGCCGCCATGTGGGGGTAGGGACCGGTGGATCCGGGCTCCACCCAGGGCTGCTGGCAGGCGGCGCGCATCTCCAGCGTGCCGTGGTTGGATCGCGGGCGGGCACTGTTCCAGATGTAGTGTTCGTGCAACATGAAGGCGTCGTACACCGACTGCCGCCCGGTGGCGGCGGGATCGTCGCCGTACCGGGCCAGCCACTCCGCAAAGCTGTCGGCGAACACCTCGTGTCGCCACGACCCGTCCGCCCCCTGCCGCAGCTCCATCAGGAAACGCTGGCCGGCCAGGTGGCGCACGAGAGCGTGCAGGTGGGACACCGGCCCCCCGGTCATCCCGTGGCGATGGTCGGCGGCGTGGATCTCGCGCATGTACCCCTCGCGGGCGCTCATGAAGCCGCTGGCCCGGTCGGCGAACACCGGCGAGTTGGCGGTCAGGGCGACGGTGACCCCGCTGAGCAGGTTGGCGGTATTGGACAGGGGCACCACCTCGTCCCGCGCGATGCGCGCGTGGACCTGGTCGCTGGCCGTCAGCGTGAACCACAGCCAGGGATCGCCGATGGCTTCCCACAGCACGCCGTAGCGGGCCTTGGGCATCATGAAGCCACCGGTCGCCGGGGTCCGGGGCTGGATGCCGTAGCCGAGCACCGAGAAGCCCAGCGCGGCGGCGGCATCGAGCAGGATCCCCATGGCGTCTTCGTGGTCCTGGGCCAGTTCCACCAGGTCGTCACGGGGTCCGGTCAGCACCTCGATGGTGCCCCGCCCGACCTCCGAGAAGAAGGTGAAGTGCGCCCCCTCCAGGGCCACGACGAGGTGCCCCTCGCGCTTGACCCGCAGCGGGTGACCTCGCTCCGCCGCCAACTCGGCCAGCGGCATCCACAGGGCGCTGATCTCGGCAGCGGTGCCGTCGGCACGCACCACCGGGTACTCGGCCTCCCGCCCGACGGTCCGCCACCCGGCCGGCCCCTCGGCAAAGCCCGAGGCGAACCGGGCGG
>RFKJ01000592.1 GCA_003694325.1 Deltaproteobacteria bacterium | reverse complement strand
GGGCGCTTCACCAGGGCACGGGCGATCGCCACGCGCTGTTGTTCCCCACCCGAGAGCGCACCGGCCGGGGCCTGGGTGCGGTGCCCGAGCCCCACACGTTCGAGGGCGAGCACACAGGCCGCGACACGCTCCTCGCCCGGATGCAGCGGGGGCGGCCCGAACGCCATCAGGACGTTCTCGAGGGCCGTCCGTCGGGCGAACAGGTGGTACTGCTGGAAGACGAAGCCGATGAACGACTCCCGCAGTCGCGCCAGCACACGCGCCGGCGCCTCGGAGGACTCGATGCCACCGATCGTCGCTCGACCCCGGGAGGGACGGTCGAGCGCACCGAGGATCGACAAGAAGGTGGTCTTGCCCGAACCCGAGGGTCCGGTGATCGCCACATAGTCTCCGCGGTCGACCCTGAGATCCAGGGGTCCGACCACGACCTGCCGATCGGGCGCCTCGTACTCCTTGGTGCAACCCGCCAAGAGGGCGGCAGGACCAGCGGCGTCGATGACTGTCACCCGGCGACCACCTCGGTCCCCGGGGTCAGGCCGTCGACGATCTCCACCATGCCGTCGATGACCCGCCCCGTGCGCACCTCGACGGTCCGCACCTCGTCACCCTCGGCGACGAGTACGGCCGTCCGTCCCCCGGCATCGAGGAACACGAATCCGGCGGGAACGGCGACAACGGGAACGCCGGTCGTCTCGGCCACGAACTCCACGACGACCACGTCGCCGGGGGCCAGACCGGCCCCTCCCTCGGTCACCGCCAGCCGGATCCGTCGGTCGCCTTCGCCACCACGGCCCACCTCGACGATCTCGAGGGACAGGGCGGGATCATCGGGCGCGGCGACCCGGTCACCCGGAGCGAGGAGCGCGACCTCGTCGAAGGGTGCGGTTACCTCGAGCGCCAGACTCGGCGCCGAGGTCTCGACCACGGGTTCGGCGCCGATCCTGTCGCCCACCGCGACCGGGACCCGCTCGACGTCGACCGCCGACGCCAGCACGATCACATCCGCCGCGCCCAGCACGGGGCCCGATCCGTCGATGGCGTCGGCCAGCGCTTCGCGGGTCGACGCGAGCTGGTCCTCGAGGTCGGCGACGAGGAGCGAGTCGACGGAGTCGGCGGAGCGAGCCCGTTCGAGCTGGCGGCGCAGTGAGGCTTCCTGCCGGACGAGATCGTGCGACCCCAGTTCGGCGGCATCGACGACCTCCGGGGACAGGCCCACCCGGCTGTACAACTCCGCCACGGCACGCTTGGTCTCCGGGCCGTAGATGCCGTCGACGGCGAGTTGCCCCCAGCCGATCCGCGTCAGCGCCTCCTGGAGCGCCTCGACGTCGCGCCCCCGAACCCCCGGAGCGATGTCCCGGTAGAGCGGGAAGGCGAGGGGTAGACCGAACACCGCCCGACCGTCGATCTCGACGATGGGATCACCGGGCTCGAGGGTGTCGCCAGGCGCGACGAACACATCGGTCACGACCCCACCCGCGCCCGGCGGCAACGTGAGCGCGTCAGCGGGGACGGCAACGACCTCCGCCGGGTGACGAACCCGTCGTGTCAGAACCCGCTTCTCGGCCCGGATACGGACCGACCGTTCCGCCGGGATCCCCCGGTTGTCACCGACCGGCTCCTCGCCGGACTCCGCCGCGCCCCGCACCGCCAGCGCCAACCAGATGTTCACTGCCGACGCCGCCGCGATCAACACGGCGAGGACACCGAGCACCCGCCCCGACGACGTTCGGGTCGTCCTCACGGCGCCCTCAGGACGAGAGCAGGATCGACGCGCGCCGTTTGGCGTGCCGGCACGAGGCCCGCAAGGGCACCAGCGAGAACACCGGCGGCCACCGCCAGGGGGCTCGACCAGGCGGAGAACGCCATCGGCCACGCGTGGAGGGCGCCGAAGAGAACACCGCCGGTCAATCCCGCTGTCACCCCCAGGAGCCCGGCCGCCAGCCCCACCAGGCTCGCCTCCACGACGATCTCCGATCCGAGGCGACGGGCCGTCGACCCCAGGGCCATCCGGGTGGCGAGCTCCACCCGGCGCTCCACCACGGACGTCCAGGAGTTGACAGCCACAGAGACAACGCCCAGAACCCCCGCAACGGCACCGACCCCGAACACGACGATCCGAAGCCGTCCCTCGACCAGGTCGCGCAGGACGACGGGGTCGGGCGGTAGTAGAACGCCGACCCGCCCGGGCGCGGCGGGACGGGCCGCCAGGGGCGCGGCGCGAGCCACACGGGGTTGATCGTCCGGCTCGGCTTCGAGCACATAGCCGCCGACGGCGTTGTCGTCAGCGGCTATCGATGTCACCGCGGTCTCGGGGGAAAGGTAGAGCACCCCGCTGAACTCGGGCCGGGCCGGGTCGGGGGCGACAACGCCGACGACGCTGATCGTCGCGCCCTCGACCAACAGGGCGAAGGGCAGCGCGACGTCAGGGGAGAGCCCGAGGCGCCGGGCCGCCGGCGCGGTGATGACAGCCTGGGCGAGCGCAGCGTCGGCCGGCCACCGCCCTCTCGCGAGGCGGGCGCCCACCAGTTCGGCCGCCGCGCGGTCGGCGGCGACGACGGGCAGGGTGCGCCGTGGGCCACCGACCCAGCGGCGTACCTCACCGGCGCGGTGGACCCAGAAACGGCCACCGCGGCTGACCTCGGGCAGCGCCAGGACACGGCTTGCCGCTTCGGCGGACAAGGCGGGGTCGGTAGCGACCATGCCCTCCGGCTCTCGGGACATCAGCCACACGGTGCGGGGTCGTCGTTGGTCGAACACGGCCTGGACAGCCAAGCGGCTCTGGGCGAGCGCCGTCTGGAGAAAGACGAACGAGGCAACGGCAAGAGCGCCTAGCACCACCGAGACGAACGACCGCCCGGACCGAAGACGCAGCTGAGCCGCCGCTTCGGCGAAGGTCGCACCGACCACGGCGGTCAGGTGCCGACGCCCGACACGAGGGCGAGAGCCGCGGCCAGCTCGGGGTGGTTCTCGGCCACTTCCTCGATACGTCTCCGCTCCAGGCGCAGGGTCGTTGCCAACAGGTGGTGCCAGGTGCACTCGGCGTCTGCGGTCGCAGCCCGCGTCTCGTCGGCGAAGCGACGTTCGGCGGCCTCGGGCGGGTACCGATCGATACCGGCATCGTAGTCCTGGCGGAACGACTCGTAGACGGACACGACCGAGGTGGCGGAGAAACCAGCGTCGGCCATACAGCGAATCCAGGCGTCCTCGGCCCGCTGGAACTCGGCCGAGGTCGAGAAGTCGAACGAGGTCAGCACCGCGATGAGCCCCTGCGACAGAGGGGGTAGTCCCTGGTCCTCACGAAAGGAGGTGATGGCCGTGCGCAGGCACCCGTCGCCCAACAGATCGACGGGAAAGGACGGGGACGGGTCGGCCAGGTCGAGCGGAATCGTGCTGTCGCCCAACAGGGCCCGCTCGTAGGCGGCTGTGACGCCGCCGCGGGGCGCGCCGAGAGCATCGAACGACTCCTGCAGGCGGCGGGTCTCGGTTCGTCCGGCCTCCGTTTCGTAGTAGTAGAAGCCGTACCCGCGCGTGCGCGCGTACTCCAGTCGCTCGCCGATGGTCCGGGCGTCGTCGAGGACCACCGTCAGGTCGCTGAAGAGCGGGACGTAGTCGAAGCCAAGGGCCCGCATGCACTCACCGGCTCTGGCGTCGATCTCGAGTCGTGCAGCCTTCTGGCTCTGCGTGCCGCCGATCAGCAGCGACACGAGCGACAGCGGGGTGTCCGCTGGCAGCTCCTCGTCGGCGCCAGACGAGGCGTCGGCGGGCGCCACCGCGGGCTCATGCCCGGGAGGCTCGGCGGACGCCGGATCGGTCGGGCCCGATGACGAAGACGGCTCCGTGGATCCCGCAGCGTCGGGTACCTCGGAGAGACGAACCGACCCCGCCGGCCCCGAGGCTGCCGAACCGGGCTGGGGGTTGTCACCGGCCGCACCGGCGGCGCAGGAGACCGCGAGCAAGCCCAGCAGGACGGCACCGATGAGAAGGCCGACCGGGCGCGTCGCCGGGGTCGGGTCGCGACGTCGCGTCATGAGCCCTCCATCATCCGCTCCACGAGGCCGCCCGCTGACGAGAAGAGGGCCGCACGATCCGCGTGACTCCCCTCCCGCTCAGCGCCCGACGCTACCAGGACGGCGTCGAGCCCGAGAAGGTGTAGGGACCGTTGTGGATTTGACCGTAGGCGCAGTGCGAGTGACCGCACACTACGGAGAGAGAGTCAAGAGTCAACTGCCCACAGGCCGGCGCGACGGTGCTGGGGTTCCCGCCCGTCGCCACCGGCCTGCGGGCGGCGGCGTGCCGCTCCCATCGCCACCGCTAGCGTCGGGAGGGTGCCGGATCTCGTCGCCATCGATCTGCCCGGCGGACCGGCGTTCGTCGACGCCGTGCGGCGGGCGTGGGACGCGGGCGACGCCGTCGCTCCCCTCGACCGGCGCCTGCGGGGTCCCGCCCGGGAAGCACAGATCCGGGCTCTCGCCCCCGGCGTGGTCGTCGACGAGCACGGCACCACCCGGCTCGAGGGCGGACGTCCGGTCGCCGAGGGTGACGCCCTCGTCGTCACCACCAGCGGCACGACGGGCGAGCCCCGCGCCGTCGTGTCGACCCACGAGGCCGTCGCCGCCGCCGCCCGGGCCACCTCGGCGGCCCTCGACGTCGATCCCGGACGGGACCGCTGGCTCGCCTGCCTGCCCCTGGCCCATGTCGGCGGTATGTCGGTCGTGACCCGGGCCCTGATCACCGGCACCCCCCTCGAGGTGCACGACGGGGTCAATCTCGAGCGCCTCCACGATGCCCGCCGCCGCGGCGCGACCCTGGTGTCGCTCGTGCCCACGGTCGTCGCCCGCACCGACGTGTCGGGCTTCCGCCGCGTCCTGCTGGGCGGGTCGGCCATCCCCGCCGACCGTCCCGCCAACTGTGTCGCCACCTACGGCATGACCGAG
>RFKJ01000591.1 GCA_003694325.1 Deltaproteobacteria bacterium | reverse complement strand
CTGCCGTGCGAACCGTGGCTGCCGTGGCTGCCGTGCGAACCGTGGCTGCCGTGGCTGCCGTGCGAACCGTGGCTGCCGTGGCTGCCGTGCGAACCGTGGCTGCAGTGGGTCGCAAGCTGGATCCCGCCGTTGGCCGGATCGGCCATCAACGCGTCGGCCTTCAGCAGCAGTTCGCCGGACGGGTCGAGGTCGCAGGCGCTCTCGGCCTCCGCCCGCTGCAGGAAGTCCGCAGGCTTCTTGTCGATGGTCGGGAGCTTCCCGCCGCCGTTCGACTTGTCCTTCTTGCTCATGCCGGGCTCCTATTCCGTGGCTGCCGCGCTGTCGGGGGCGGCGTCACCCGAAGCCGGGGACGACGCGGCCGGGGAGGCCCCGGCATCGCCGTCGGCGTCGAGGTCGGGTGGCGGGGTCTCTCGGGGACGTTCCAGGGTCCACCGCCGGAAGATCGCTTCGAGGGATCCGTCGGTGTCGCGGCTGAGCCGCTCGAACAGCAGCCGGGCGATGGTCATGTGCTGCTTGCACTTGGGCGTGTTCGGGCGCTGCCCGAACAGGTCTCCGCTCATCATGTAGTTGTGCAGCGGCCGAACCCCGCAGTAGGGCGCGTTCCAGCACGTGCTGCACATCGGCAGGGTGTCCAGCAGGCTGGCCACGGCGAGGGCCTTGACGGTGGGGTGCCCGATGGCCTCGTCCGGCGTCAGCTCTCCCAACCGACCCAGCGCAAAGATGGGATCGCCCATGGCATCCACCATGCGGCCCTCGTCGCTGGGGAAGATGGTGCCATCGTAGTTGTAGGCGATCTGCCCCGTGCCGGCCCCGATGGGGGAACGCAGGTCGACGAAGTTGGGGTCGTCGGGGGTCAGCATCTTCTTGAGGAACAGGGCCGCAGTCCCCTCGATGATCTGGACCCCGTCGCGGTTCAGGTCGATGATGTAGTCCAGCGCCTGCTCGTAGAACCGCAGGAAGTCCTCCTGGTCATAGCCCACGGCCTTCCAGGTCTTCATGATGAACCCGAAGGGGTTGAGCGGACGCAGGTAGAGGTTGCGGATCCCCAGCGACACGTACAGGTCGATGACCTCCCGCCAGTGCTCCAGGGTCTTGCGGGTGGTGGTCATCAGCGCGTCGACGTGCCACAGCTCCGGGTCGCGCCCCATCTCGACGTACCGGCGATTGAAGTACTGCACCCACTTCATCACCTCGTCGAAGGGGGCCGACCCCTGCCCGCCGGCGAAGGGGCGGTTCCAGTCGTGGACGTGGCGCGGCCCGTCCAGGCTGGTGCACAGGAAGACATCGTTGGCCAGCAGCCACTCGGCCTTGTCCTCGTCCATCCGGGTCATGTTGGTGACCAGCGAGTACTCGATGGTCTTGCCCTCGTTGCGGTTCCGTTCGCGCGAGTACTCGACGATGAACCGGATGACATCCATGTTGACCGTCGGCTCCCCCCCCTGGAACTCGAAGGCGATGAACGGAGAGGGCGACCGCAGGGCGTGGTCGACCACCAGCCGCGCCGTGTCGATGGACATGTCGGTGTCCACCCGGTCCATGTCGGTACGCGAGGCGTGGCAGTACTTGCACGACTGGTTGCAGCGCAGGGTCGTGATGACCACGTGCAGGTGCGGCCCCATCCCGAGCCACCGCTTCTTGCGGCGGAGCCGGTCGGCGATGGCATCGGCGTCCATCCCGTCCCGGATGAAGCCCTTGTCCACCAGGGCGGCGTGGTCGGGATGGTCCGGTCCGAGGGTGCCGGCGAGGAGGGCTTCGAAGTCGGGCTCCGACAGCAGGTGCCACTGCCCGGTGTCGTGGGTCAGGAGCACCTTGTCGTCGATGCGACCGAAGCGGAAGGGGCCGAGCTTGTCGGCATCCAGGCGCGGGTGGGTGACCGCGATGCTGCCTCGACGAGTCACCGGGAATCTCCCATCAGCACCTGCTCGGCGGCGTTGGCCTGCTTCACCGTCTCGACCAGGACGTGGTTGCCGAAGTGATCGACGAGCACGTCGGCCACGTCGGGATCCACGTCGTCGAAGCGCACGGTGACCGCGTGTGGATCCTCGTCCACCGCAATGGTGGCGACGCCCTCGTAGAGGCGCGCCACCTGGTGGACCACCGCCGCGTCGTACAGGCTCTTGTGCAGCATCAGCTCAGGCACGGGGCGGCTCCTCGTCTCCGACGGCCGGACCCTCGTCCGGGGTGTCGGCGGCGGGCTCGGGGGTATCCCAGGGCACGCTGATCTCCAGGTCGTCGTCGGCCAGCTCCTCCTCGTCCAGCTCGGCCAGGAGCTGGTCGATGCTCGACTGGGTGGTGGTCGAGAAGAAGGCCCGCGCCATGTAGTACTCCCGGATCCGCCCGGTGCTCTCCCCGATGCGGACCCGCAGGACCTGGTTGAGCAGCTCGTTGGCGAACTCGCCGGCGAGCGCCTCCAGCGCCGCGCTGTCGGTGTCGCCCTTGGGCTTCAGCCGGACCTCCACCTGCCGGTCGCCCGGGCGGGACAGGAATACCCAGGCTCGATCGACGAACAGGTAGGCGGCGCCGAGGATGGCGTCCCGGGGGTACAGCTCCTCGTCGAGGGTCAGCGCCACCCGGCGCCCGTCCTCGACGAAGGCGATCTCGTCCTGGAGCGCATCGTCGCTCATGTCAGGTTCTCCGGACCGTAGGTGTCCACGCGCTCGGCGTGGGGCTGCATGGCGGCGAGCTGCCGGAGTCGCTCGTCATCGGCCAGCTCGTTGGCCCGCATGACCTTGGCCAGCCCCAGCAGCACGCGGCCGAGAATCTCGTCGGTGGGCTTGTCGCCGGCACCGCCGTCCATGAGCACGAGGTCGAGCAGGCTGGTGTGGGCCAGCCCCCGCGGGGTGCCGTCGTGGTAGCAGAGGTGCACCCGGGCGACCTCGCCGTCGCGGTGCTGCAGCGTCAGGACGGAGGCGCCACGCCGGATCGGCCCGAGGTGGGCGAGGAACCACCCCCCGCCCAGGTGATCTCCGCGGGAAAGCGGCGCCAGCAGCCACCACGGGCCATCGCCCGCCGCCGGGTCCCGGGCGGCGACCCTTCCCGGGTCCGGACCCGCGCCATCGCCGTCCGCCGGTCGCGTCTCCGCCGGGCGCAGGCGTCGCTCCACGCCGACCACCAGGCCGGTGGCCGCCGCGCCCAGACCGAGTTTGCCCAGCACCTTCCGTCGCGTGTCCATCACCAGACTCCGTTCG
>RFKJ01000044.1 GCA_003694325.1 Deltaproteobacteria bacterium | reverse complement strand
GCCCCGCCCCGCGGATCCGCCGGGGCGACGCCCGGCGGGTCGGCCCGCCGCCGGGCACCCGCCTCATCCTGACCAGCCCGCCCTACCCCGGCGTCTACGACTACCTGCCCATGCAACAGCTCCGCCTGGCCTGGCTGGGCATCGAGCCGGGACGGGACATGGCCCGGGAGCTGGGCAGCCGCCGCCAGTTCCGGGCCGAGGGGCGCGCCCGGGCGCTGAGCCGCTGGCGCAAGGACAACGCCGCCTGGATCGGCCGCCAGGCCGAGGGCCTGGAGCGAGGGGGATTCTTTGCCATCGTCGTCGGAGACGGGCTGGTGGGCGACCGGCTGGTCGACGCCCTGCAGCCGACCGTCCAGGCCCTGGAAGACGCCGGGGTCGAGGTGGTGGCCCGGGCCAGCGCCGACCGACCCGACCATGCCCGGAACACCATCCGCATCGAGCACCTGGTGCTCGGTCGCAAGGGCTGAGCCCGTTCATCGGCAAAGCGCCGCCGCCAGCCCCGGCGGCAGGACGAGCCGCACCGTCCCGTGCTCGCGGCGAAGCTCCACCGCCTCGACCCCACCGGACCGGACCCACCACAGCCGCGGCGAGAGCGGGTAGGGCAGCGAACCCAGGCCCTGCGCCGCCCCCCACAGGTCCACCCCGGCCTGCACGGTGGACTCCCCGTCGACGGGCACCCACCAGCAGAGATCGCGGGCCGGCACCACGGCCAGGGCACCCGTGTCCGGGCGCGGCATCCCGTCCATGGCGGCGGGGCGGCCCAGCAGCAGGAGTCGGGCGGCGTCCAGGCCATCCCCGACCTGCCAGGCCCGGGCACCGCGCGGCGATGACAGGAGCACCGGGGGCGGCGTGAGCCGGGCGAGGTTGTCCAGGGCCAGTCCCGGCAGGCGGTGGACCGACAACCCCATCCGCGGCAGGTCGAAGGGGGTGAGCAGCCGCTGCCGACCGGGCAGGTCCTCGGCGATGGCGAGGTGCAGCCCATCGGCCACCGGCGTGGTCCACAGGCGCGGGTCCGGCGCGCCCAGCAGCCGGGGGACCAGGCGCTCCTCCACGGGGCCGGGGAACGCCTCGCCACGCAGCACCGCCGCGGCCGTCGCGGCCCAGGCCTCCACCCGCTGCTCGTGCTGCGCCGGGTCGGCGAGGGCCAGCACCCGGCGCAGGCTGCCCAGGGACAGGGTGGCCCGCCGGTCCTCCGAGTCGCCGGGCAGTGAGACCTCGAGGTGGGCGGCGTCGACGTGGTGGACCACGAGCCCGTGGGCGACGAGCCCACGGGCGGCGAGTGCCTCGACCGAGGATGCGGGGGCCATGCGTCGATGATCGCACAGCCTCGCCGGTGCCGTGGTCGGGGGCGGTCGGCGTTCGTGGCGAGCCTGCCGGACGCCGGGCCGGATCAACCGCCCAGCCGCCGCGCTCCGTCCACGACCCCGGCCAGCAGCGCGGCGAGCTGCTCCCCGTCGTCGCCATCCATCGCCCGGGTGAAGCAACCCTGGTGGATGACCGGCCCCTCGGGGTCCGAGAGCAGCGACAGCCAGGTGTCGAGCCGGTCCTCCTCGGCCAGCCGCCGTCGCAGGGCTTCCACCGATCCCCGGGCGGCCAGGACCTCGTCGAACCGGGCCAGGCCCAGCGGCACGGCCCCCCGCGCCGACCGGGCGCGGGACTGGACATCGACGTCCTCGGGCACCCCGGGGACCCGGGCCCGGGCCTCCGTCCACCGCTCGCCGTCGACCTCGACGACCCGGACCCGCACCGGCAGCCCCTCGATCTCCCCCTCCATGCGCCACTCCGCCGGCGGTCCGTCCAGGGACGCCCGCAGTCCATGGCGCGCCGCGAGGGCCTGCCAGCCCCGACGATCACCGGGCACGCCGGCCGAGGGCGGCGGCACCTTCTGGAGGGCGAACCAGGCGAGCACCGCGCTCAGCACGGCCAGGGCGACCATCAGGGCGATGTAGGACGGCATGGGCGGACACGCCTCCGCGGAAGGGAAGCCGCCCGCGGCGACGCGGGCAGCAGCGGGTCAGGGTATGGCGACAAGGCGAGGTGCGCCCGTGATGACCCGGCTGATCGGATGGTTGTGGTGGCTCCTGCTGCCCATCCGCAAGCACCTCGCCGTCGCCAACTACCGGCAGGCCTTCCCCGACCGCGACCCCGGCGAGCTGCGGCGGACCGTCGGCGAGATGGTCATGGCCTACGTCCACCTGCTCCTCGGACGCCGGGCGGTGGTGGAGGGGGTCGAACTGCTCTCCGGCGGCGGCATCATCGTCGCCGGGCACGGCACCAACTGGGACATCGCCCTGATCAGCGTCGGGGAGCAGGTGCCGCTGACCATCTTCGTCAAGCCCCCGAGCAACCGCCTCGCCGCCTGGGCCATCGAGCGCTGGCGGCGGGCCGCGGGCGTCGAGCTGTTGCCGCCCCATGGCAGCATGGCGGCCGCCTACGACGCCCTCGACCGGGGCCGATGCGTGGTCTTCGTCCAGGACCAGCGCCACAACAAGGGGATCGCCGTGCCCTTCTTCGGCCGGCCGGCCCTGACCTCGCCGGCGATGGCCGCGATGATCTGGCGTACCCGGCGACCGGTGTTCGGCACCTGGCAGTGGTGTGATCGCGGCCGCTACCGGGTGCGGGTGGAGCGCCTGCCCTGGCCCGTCCCCGACGACCGGGACGAAGCCATCGTCGAGCTGACGGCCCGCTCGCAGCGGTTCTACGAGGACCGGATCCGCACCGCCCCCCACGGCTGGCTCTGGCTGCACGATCGGTGGAAGAACGCGCCCCCGCACTGCGAGGATCCCCTGGGCGAAGATCCCCGGGGGGACGGCGCCTCCTCCACAGGCGCCCCCGCTCCCCCCGCCGACTGAAGCGCCATTGCCTGCGGTCGCGGTCCGGTCGCGCTACGGTGTCCGAACCAGGGCAGGGGTCCCCTCTTGATCGCGAGAGGGACGTCTCGGCAGATCACTCGTCTCCGACACCGAATGGAGCCCCCGCCGGCTCCGTCCAACCACACCACCGTGGGGTCACCATGTTCTGGATCATCGCCGCGGCCGCGTTGTCCGCCCCCGCCGCCGCCGACACCTTCACCCTGGCGAACGGCTCCACCGTCGAAGGCACGCTCGCCACCTATGAACTCGGTGGCAACTGCCAGATCTTCGTCGCCAAGGGCGAGGTGCGGGGAGCGACCCTGTTGCTTCCCTGTGACCAGATCCTGTCGTTCACCCGGACGGTCGACGACGCCGCTCCCCCCGACGGCCGCGCCACCACGGGCGCCGCCTCCGTCTCCGCCGCGCCCGCCCCGCT
>RFKJ01000590.1 GCA_003694325.1 Deltaproteobacteria bacterium | reverse complement strand
TACCCCCGGAGTCCGGCCCGCAAGAGCACCCGAACTCGGGATGTAGACCACTACCCCCGGAGTCCGGCCCGCAAGAGCACCCGAACTCGGAGGGTAGACCACTACCCCCGGACTTCGGTAACAGCTCCCCTCACCGCCCGAACGGCGGCACGCCGGGAATGGTCTCCTGGCGGTAGCCGGGTGGGATCCAGTCGGGCGGGCGCCGGTAGCGCGGCGTTCCACCGACCGCCGGGTCGACGCCGCCCTGTCCTCCGCCGCCCTGTCCTCCGCCGCCCTGTCCTCCGCCGCCCTGTCCCGCCGCAGGATCCGGGGATCCCGGGTTCCAGCCGATGAGCAGGTAGCCGTCGAGCCGGTCGATGACGTGGGCCCCGGGCATGGCCATGGCCCGGTCGACGGCCCGCGTGACCTGCTCGTGGACGATCATGTGAGTGGCGAGGGCAAGGCCCTGGAATCGAGCCTTGTCGTCGAGGCTCTCCTCGTAGGTGAAGCTGACCGGCCGGTTGCTGACGGCGATGGCGTGCTGGACGCTGACGACGGGCACGGCGTCGGGCGGCAGCGCTCGCACCAGGGTCCAGACCGGGTGTTCGTAGGCCGGGCTGCGGGGCCACGCCGACCAGACCAGGTGGAAGCTGTCGCCCCACGCCCGGACCCACCAGGCGCCGTAGGCCAACCCGCCCACCGCCAACCCGGCGGCGAGCCCCCGGCCCAGCCACGGCGCGGCGGCGGGACGCAGCCGCTGCACCATGCGCAGCAGCCGGCCGGCGCCCTGGATGGTGGCGGCCAGCAGGAAGGGCAGGACCGGGGCGAGGTGGTGGGCGTGGCCCGACCAGGCGCGGTCGACGCCGTGCCCCGGCGGCACGGTCATGTGCATGAGAATGAGCAGAACCCCGGGCAGCGCCGTCCAGGGCGAAAGCAGGCCGAGCAGGCCGAGCGGCGCCCAGGTCAGGTCGTAGAATCCCGACACCGCTGACAGCCCCGGCAGGCGCTCCAGCCCGTCGATGCTCAACACGGTGCGCATGGCGTTGACCAGCGGCGTGTCGTGGCCCTGCCCCGGCTGGGTGGACACCGGGTAGGCCCACTGCAGCCAGCCGGCCCAGGCACCGGCCACCAGCCCGGCGGCTCCGACATTGAGCAGCCACCGCTTCCAGCGCGCACCGCGCCAGGCCGGCGGCCACAGGGTGACCAGGGCGCAGGCCACCACCAGCGGCACGCACTCCTCTCGGGGAAGCACGCCGACGGCCGCCCCCAGCAGGGCCCAGGCCGGCCGCCGGGCCTGCATGCTCCACAGGGTGAACATCAGCGCCGGCGTCGCGAAGCACAGGTCCTGGTAGTCCTGCAACGCGGTGGCCATCACCGCCGGCGCGCCCAGGTAGACGAGCCCGCCGAGCAGCAGCCCCCACGGGCTCCGCAGGGCCCGGCGCCCGATCAGCGCCGCCGGGATCGCGCCCAGGGCGATGCCCCCCACCATGAGCGCCGACATCCACTTCGCCGAAGGCGCCAGCGCGTACAGCCAGGCCACGACGACCAGGGTGCCGGCCCGGTGCCCCGACCAGGTCCAGGCGTCGTCGTAGCCGCTGTGGATGACCTGCTTCCAGACGCCACGGGTGCCGAAGTTGTAGGCGAGCTGCTCCTGGACCGCCCAGGCATAGGGTTCCACCGTCCGCAACACCGCGAGGCGGGCGAAGCTGGTCGACAGCGCGGTGCCGACGAAGAGCAGCATGGCGACGCCGACCAGCGCGGCGGCGATCCAGGTGGCGCGGCGACGGGGCGGATGCTTCACGGGCGGCTCTCCGCCAGGAGGTCGGCGACCTCCCGGCCCCACCATGGTGGCGGAGCGAGGACCGGCGTGACCAGCCCGGGTCCGGACAGCCCGACGTGGTGCAGGTGGAAGGGGGCCGCCGGCAGGCCCCGCGCTCGGGCCAGGGCCCGCGCCGGCGCCGTCGGCTCACCGCCGCCGTAGAGCCGATCGCCGGCCAGGGCGAGGCCCGCCATCGCCGCGTGCAGCCGAACCTGGTGCATCACGCCGGTCCGCATCCGGGCCTCCCACAGCCACAGCTCCCCGACCCGACCCACCCGGCGCAGCTCGGTCCGGGCATCGAGCCAACGCCCCCGGTGGGGCGTCCGCTGGCCTCGCCGGGCGACCATCCGCGCCTTGCGACGGCGATCGTGCGCCAGGGGAAGCTCGACGACGTGCCGATCCCAGGGCACCTGCCTGCGGGTGAGGAACAGGTAGCGCTTCTCCAACAGCTTGTCGGCGAACAGCCCTCGCAGCCACGCCAGGGAGTCGGGGGAGGTGGCCGCCAGGACCAGCCCCGAGGTCGCCACGTCCAGCCGGTGGGCGATCCCCCCGGCGAATCCCTCCGGCCAGGCCGGGGCCTGCTGGGGCGGGCAGGTGGCGAGCAGCCGGGCCAGCAGGCAGTCGCCCCGGGGATCCCCGTGGGGCGGAAAGACCGGGATCCCCGGCGGCTTGGCGAGGTACAGCACGCGGTCGTCGGAACCGACGACAACGCGGTCGGGGCGGTCGGAGGAGGCCGGCACGCTGGGGGCTCTATCCGAAGGGCGCATCCTGCCGAGCCGGCCGCCGGCTCCGGTTCGCCTGCGACCCGATGGCCCCCCCGACCCGCTCCGGCGACGGCTACGTTCTCCGCGATGCTGGCCCTCGCCCTTGCGCTGCTGTCCTGCACCGGTCCCGGGACCGGTGGGGATTCCGGCACCGCGGGCCCGGCGACGACCGACGGGGGTGCCGACAGCGGCGGCGGCGAGACCGGGGATCCCGGCGATCACCTGTGGCAGAGCCGGCGCACCGACTGGACCGCGCTGTCCACCGGCAGCCAGCACGCCTGCGGGCTGCTCGCCGACGGCAGCGCCCTGTGCTGGGGCTACGACTGGGACGATCGCACGGTGGTGCCCGACCTGCCGCAGCCCCTGCAGCAGGTCTCCTGTGGCGGCGCGACCACCTGCGCCATCGACGCGACCGGGGCCATCGCCTGCTGGGGCGAGTTGGGCCTGGTGACGGTCGCCGTGCCGACCGGCAGCTTCGTCTCCATGGACAGTGGCTTCGACTTCGCCTGCGCGCTGGACGCCGACGGCCGGGCCACCTGCTGGGGGGACGACCAGCACGGCCAGACCGAGGCCCCCTCCGACGCCTTCGTCAAGATCAGCGCCGGCCGCACCCACGCCTGCGGCCTGCGCGCCGACGGCACCGTGCGGTGCTGGGG
>RFKJ01000589.1 GCA_003694325.1 Deltaproteobacteria bacterium | reverse complement strand
GTTGTCGCCCTCGCCTGCGCCGGGTCCTCGCCCGAGGAGCCGGATCCGTCGGCCGCGCCTGCCGCCGCCCCGTCGTCCCCCGCGGCGACGCCGGCGTATGCGCCGTCCCCCGCGGCGGCGCCGGCTGCGGGGCTGCCCACGACCGACGACCCCGAACGCCCGTCGGCCCCCGGCAACCCGGTCACCGCCATGCAGGGCGACTGGGCCATCCAGCTCGGCGACGAGGAGCGCCGACAGTTGATGCTCCTCGAGCTGGCGCTCCAGGACCCGCCGGCCACCGAGCAGGAGCTGGCGGAGGCCGGGCTGTCGGCCGAGGAGCGGACCATGGTCGGCCTGCTGGCATCGGCGCGGGCCCGCAGCCCCGAGGATCCCAAGGTCCAGGAGGTGGAGGGCGCGGTGGCCAACCTCCGCGATGCCACCCTCCGCATCACCGACCGGGATCTCATCTTCTCGGCCGGCCCGGTCCGGCGCCACGCCACCTACGCGGTGGAGCGCGTCGATGGGGCCGTCGTCACCATCCAGTCGACGGACGACGACGGGACCCGGGACACGACCATCCTCACCATGGAGGGCCCCGACGTCCTGCTGCTGCAGGATGCGGCCAACCCGGGTCGGACGCAGCGGTTCGTGCGGCGCCGGTAGGCGGCGCCTCGCCGTTCACAGCCCGGTGCTGCCGGCGATCAGCACCGCTCCGGCATCGGAGGCGACGATGTCGGCGGAACGTGCGCCGGCGACGATGGCGTCGGTGGCGCCGTCCACCAGGCTGCCACCGAAGATGACGGCCTGGCCGACCCCCTCGGTCGTGGTGTCGGCCAGCCACGCGGCGTCGGCGTCGTCGCTGGTGACGCTGCCGGACAGCGGCCCGAGGAACAGCAGCACGGCGCCGTCGTCGGCTCCGGGCGCGCCGACGAGCACGTCGCGCTGGCCGTCGCCGTCGTGGTCGCCATCTGCGGCGCCCTCCACCCCCAGGCTCTGGCCGGTGGAAGCCCCGCTGATGGTGGCCGTGGCCACGTCGGGGATCCGGCTGCCGTCGAGGGCGGAGAGGTCGGCCCGCCCGGCGACGAGGTAGGCCGCACCTGACTCGCTGCCGCCGTCGTCGGCGTCCGGTGCCCCGGTCAGCAGGTCGTCCCGCCCGTCTCCGTCGATGTCGGCGGCCTGCACGAAGGCCCCCAGGCCGTCGCCCTCCAGGCCGCCGTCGATGCGGACGTCGGCGTCGGCCAGGGTCAGGTCACCGCCGGGTACGCTGGAGAACAGGTAGACCGTGCCGGCCGCGGCTTCGACCACCGACCCGTTGGGCACACCGACCAGCAGCTCGTGGGTGCCGTCGCCATCCAGGTCGCCCATGCCCGCCAGGTTCTCACCGGCCTGGTCGCCGCCGGCCTCCCCGGCGATCCGCGCATCCCAGGTGCCGTCTCGCAGGTCGGTGGTCCCGGCGCTGATCGGCCCCAGGTAGAGGTAGACGGCTCCGGCGTTGGAGGCGCTGCCGTCGTAGCTGCTCGCCCCCATGAGCACGTCGCCGCTGCCGTCCTGGTCCAGATCGGCCAGGGCGACCCCGACGCCGAGGTAGCCGTAGTTCTGCTCTCCGCTGAACCGGTGCCAGGCGTCGGCGAGATCCCGCGTGCCGGGGTCGGTGAGTTGGGAACCGGTCACGACGTACACGCCGCCCACCAGGGTGCGGTCGTCGTCGAGGCTCGGGGCCGCCACCAGCAGGTCCCGGCTGCCGTCGCCATCGACGTCGGGCCCGGCCGACAGCGCCCGGCCGGCCCGGCTGCCGCTCTCCTCACCCTCCCAGCGAGCGTGGGCGTCGGCCAGGCTGGTCGCCCCGCTGATCGGACCGAGCACGATGTAGGCTGCTCCGGCCTCTCCATCCCGTCCCCGGGCCCCCACCGCCAGGTCGTCGACTCCATCGCCGTCCACGTCGCCCAGCGGAGCGATGGCGTAGCCGGCCTCGTCGAGGGTGGCCTCCCCCAGCAGGCGGGCGTCGGTGGCGACCAGCGCCCCCTCGCACGGCTGCCACTCCCCGTCGCAGTCGGTGTCGGCCCCGTCGTTGCACACCTCCAGGGCGCCGGGGTTCACGGTCTCGTCGGTGTCGTCGCAGTCACCGACCTCGGCCGCCCCTCCGGTCGGCTGGTTGCAGGCCAGGACGGTGGCCCCCTCGACCCCCCAGCCGTCGTGGTCCTCGTCGACGTACCACGCGGTGGCGTCGACGGCGGTGTCCTCGTCCACCCCGTCGACGCAGTTGTTGTCCAGCCCGTCGCAGTACTCGACGGCGTCGGGGTTGACGGTGGCGTCCCCGTCGTCGCAGTCCCCCCCGCGCATGGTCCAGCCGTCGGGAGGGGCGCAGGCCAGCAGGTAGCGGCTGTAGTCGCCGAATCCATCGCCGTCGTCGTCGGGGTAGAACGCGGTGGCGCTGGCGGTGCCCAGGCCGGGATCCTCGTCGTCCACCAGGCCATCGCAGTCGTTGTCGACGAGATCGCAGACCTCGGCGGCCAGCGGGTTGATCGCCGGGTCGTCGTCGTCGCAGTCGTTGTCGAGGAGGACGAAATCCTTGGGCTGGTCGCAGTCGACCTCGGTCACCTCGGTCTTGCCGAAGCCGTCGGCGTCGAGATCCTCGTACCAGGTCAGGATGTCGACGGCGTCCTCCTCGTCCACCAGGCCATCGCAGTCGTTGTCGGCGTTGTCGCAGAACTCCTCGCCCGCCGGGTTGATGGTCGGATCTTCGTCGTCGCAGTCGTCGCCGCCGTAGGTGGCGTCCAGGTAGCCATCGAGATCCTTGTCCGGGTCGACGATCTCGAAGGCCACCGAGGCGACGCCGGCCGCCCCGTCGTCGCGGACCGCCAGGACGCCGAGGCTGTGCATCCCGACCGCGAGATCGGGCGACAGGCTGAAGGACGCGGTGCCATCGTCGTCGGTCTCGAGCGGCGGATCGATGTCGGCGATGGCGGTGCCGCTCCAGGTCAGCGAGAGGCCGGACACCCCCAGCCCGGCGTGGTCGACGACGATGACTTCGACCTCGGGGGGGCTGCCCTCGATGTACCAGCTCCCGTTGGAGGGTCGGGTCAGGGCCACCGCCAGGGTCGACGCCGTCCCCCCGGTGTCACCCCCGGCGGTGTCGGGGGCCGCGTCGCCCTTGTCGGTGCAGCCGAGCCCGCCGGCCAGCAGGAGAGCTATGAGAGGAGTCACCATCGCGGACATCCCGGGAGCGACGTGGACGAACAGACCCGACATGCTGTGGAGGAAGCCGTGCTGGCCGCGTTGCGCCCCACCGGGCTGCGGCGACGACTCGCGGGGCGCTTGGGACGAGGCGGGTGCACGGTCAAGGAGGTCCGGGAGCGGTTGCCTTCGCCGGTGCGCGAACGCATCGAGCGCGCCGTGGCCGAGGAGGTGGGAGGAGAGATCCCCCCGGTCGCCGCCGAGCAGCGGGCCCTGGATGTCCTGCGGGGGGTTCTCGTCGACATGGCGCGACGGGGCCGGTTGCGACGGCGCCGGGTCCGCGGGCAGTACTTCCTGAACACCAAGGGCAACCGGCTGGTCGAGGTGGACATGTTCTCCCTGCCTCCCGAACAGTGGTAGGCGGCCGAACAGGAGTCGGTACCCATCAGTAGCTGCTGGAGAAGAACAGGCTGGCGCCCCCGGTGTAGCTGGTGTCCGACGACAGCCCGGCGTTGCCGATGCCGATGTCGTCGCGACCATCGCCGTCGGCATCCCCGACGTGGGCGACCGTCGCGCCGAAGTAGTCGGCGCCGCCGAACACGATGTCGGCATCGCTGGCGTAGTGGGTCCCGGCTGCCGGCGAGACGAATGCCCAGGCGCCGGCTCCCGAGAGGTGGCTGATGCTGCCCCAGGTCGACTTGTTGAGGTAGCCGCTGCCGATGACCACGTCGAGTTCGCCGTCTCCGTCGATGTCCCCCAGCCCGGCGACCTGCCCGCCGAGGTAGTCGGACGCGGTGTCGCCGTAGAACCGGGCGTCGGCGTCGGCGGTGGTCGCATCGCCGGTGGGCGCCCCGTTGAAGTAGTAGGCGGCGCCGCCATAGCTGGCCGCCCCGCTGTTGTAGGGCGCGCCGATCAACAGGCCGGCATACCCGTCGCCGTCGAGGTCGCCGGCCCGGTTGACGTGGTGGCCGGCGTAGGAGGAGGCGGTCTCGCCGGTGATGGTGACATCGGCGTCGGTGCTGCTGAGGTCGCCGGTGACCGGCCCGGCGAAGATGTAGGTCCGGCCGGAGTAGCTGCCGCAGTACTCGCAGCCGATCGCGATGTCGGCGATCCCGTCCCCGTCGAGATCCTCGCCCCCGGTGATCGACGAGCCGAACCAGGTCGACGACGTGGTGCCGCTGATGAACGCGACGCCGTCCTCGGCGTCGACGGCCCCGGTGGCGGTGCCGTCGTGGATCCACACCGCCCCCGCGGAGCTGCCGTAGGTGGTGCTGACCGATGCCACCTCGGCGGTGCCGTCGTCGTTGTGGTCTCCGACGACGGCGGTGGCGATCCCGAGGCTCACGCCGCCGGTGGCCTGGACCGTGAACGCGGCATCGCTGGTCGCCACCAGCCCGCTGAGGGGCCCGTGGAACACGTAGGTCGCGCCGTCGGAGCCGTTCCAGCCCGGCCCCCCGGCGACGAAGTCGTCGTAGCCGTCGCCGTCCATGTCCCCGTAGGCGTCGAGGCCGTAGCCGAAGCCCAGCGAGGTGCTGTCCCCGCTGATGACGGTGGCGACGTCGTCGTCGGAGATCGTCCCGCTGTCGCTGCCATCGATGACGTAGACCTCTCCGCCGTTGGACTCGGTGAAGTCGCCCCAGCTCGCCCCGACGAGCAGCTCGTCGTACCCGTCCCCGTCGACATCGACGCCGCCAGCGAGGTATGCGCCGGCCAGGCTGTAGGTGCTGCCGGCCAGGTAGACGACGCCTCCGTCGCCTTCATCGAGGGTCGAGGGCCAGTCGGTGGGGGTACACCAGGCCTCCTCCTCGTCCAGGGTCATGGCGCAGTCGTTCACCACGTCGTCGGTGCAGTCGGGCGTGGCATCCGGGTACACCCGCGCGTCCCCGTCGTCGCAGTCGCCTCCCTCGTGGACGTAGTCGGGGTCGGGGTCGCAGCCGGCGTAGGAGACCTCGTCGTTGCCATAGCCGTCACCATCGGCGTCCTGGTACCAGGTGGCGTCGACAATGCTGTCGTCGTCGGTGTCGACGAGGTCGTCGCAGTCGTTGTCCCGGTCGTCGCAGACCTCGTCGGCCCCGGGGTGGCTGTCGGGGTCCTCGGGGGCGCAGTCCCCGCTGACCCCGACGTAGCCCTCGGGCGGCTCGCAGGCCTCCACCGTGGCGTCGTCGACGCCGTATCCGTCGCCGTCTTCGTCGGCGTACCAGGTGGCGAGACCGGCCAGCCCGGGATCCTCGTCGTCGACGAGGTCGTTGCAGTCGTTGTCGATGCCGTCGCAGACCTCCTCGGCGCCAGGGTGGACCAGGGTGTCGGTGTCGTCGCAGTCGCCGGCATCGGGGACGTGGTCGGGGGAGGGCGCATCGCAGGCCACCTCGGGGGTGCCGGCGCCGTAGCCGTCGCCGTCCTGGTCGAGGTACCAGGTGGACTCCCCGACGAGGTCCGGGTCGGCGAAGTCGACGAGACCGTCGCAGTCGTTGTCGATGCCGTCGCACTCCTCGGCGACGCCGGGGTTCCGGGTGGCGTTGGTGTCGTCGCAGTCGCCCCCCTGGTCGACGGTGTCCTCCGGCGCGGTGCAGGCCTCGATCGCCGCGGCGTCGTCGCCGTACCCGTCGCCGTCGATGTCGGGGTACCAGGTGGGGATGCCCTCGAAGTCGGGGTCATCGGCGTCCACGAGCTCGTCGCAGTCGTTGTCCAGCTCGTCGCAGAGTTCGGGGGCCCCAGGGTAGACGGTGGCCCGGTCGTCGTCGCAGTCCCCGGTGACGTCGGTGGTTCCGGTGGGCTGCTCGCAGGCGGTCACCGGGCTGTCGATGTCCCCGAAGCCGTCGTCGTCCTCGTCCAGGTACCAGGTGCCGGCGTCCTCGGCGTCGTCCTCGTCCACCAGCAGGTCGCAGTCGTTGTCGATCCCGTCACACACCTCGGTGGCGCCGGGGTGGACGCTGGCGTCGCCGTCGTCGCAGTCGACCGTGCTGTCGTGGCCATCGCCGTCGGCGTCCACCGCGTCGACCGCGCCGCCGTCGGTGGGGGCGCCGGAATCATCGCTCCCTCCCTTGTCGCCACAGGCGGTGAGGGCGAAGGCCAACGACAGGGCGGGAAGGATCGGGACCATGCAGGGCTCCGGGGCGCGGTGGGACGGGTCGGTTGCAGTGTAGCCGGGCCGGGGCGGGGGACGGCCGG
>RFKJ01000588.1 GCA_003694325.1 Deltaproteobacteria bacterium | reverse complement strand
GCCGGCCGGGGGGTCGAGGGTGAGGCCCTGGTCCCGCATGCGGGTCGTGGGATCCATGGTGATCTCGAGGCACTGGCCGGCGGCGAGGGGGTGGCTGGCCAGGACCCAGGATCCGATCACCGGCAGGGCCAGGGCGATGAGGCTCAGGATCGCGTTGCGGAGGATCGCCGGTGCCCCGCGGGTGCCGGCCGGCGGCCACAGCGCTGCCAGGAGCCCCAACCCGAGGTAGGGCAGGGCCCAGAAGAGACCGCGCGGATCGACCAGCAGGCTGGCACCGGCGGCCACCCCGGCGCCGAACACGGCCACCGGGCCGCGGACCCGCAGCGCCAGGGCGGTGAGGCCGGCTCCGAGGGTGAACACCGCCGCCATCTCGGGGTACAGCGACAGGGTCCGGGACAGGGCGACCAGGGGCACGAACACGGTGCCGGCCATGGCGGCCAGGGCGCCGGCGGTGCGGTCGAGGAGGGCCCGCCCCCACAGGTACAGGGACGCGCCGATGACCGCGGTGCTGATGAGCGCGGCCACGGCCATGCCGTCGACCAGCCCGAGGCGCCGGGCCAGGGCGGCCGACAGCAGCATGGTGTACGGCGAACGCTGGGGCGAGACGTCGTCCATGTTCCCCAGCACCATGCCGGCGATGCTGCCGCAGTATTCGTGGAAGTCGGTGCACAGGAAGGGCTGGGGATCCAGCGAGATCCGGGCAAACCAGGTGGCGTTGGCGGCGGCCAGGCCGACGCCGCAGACGAGCATCAGGCCCAGGTCGACCGCGATCCCGGCGCGCCCCCCCGTCGGCCGGCGAGGGGGGTGCCCGGTCGGCCCCCCCGCGGCAGGGGAGCCGGGAAAGAGCAGCCAGATCGCCAGGGGCAGGACGACGAGCCAGGTGGCGGAAAGCTCGGCCATCAGGGGATCACTGGACATAGCCGATGGTGCGCATGAGGTCTTCGACCTGCTGCCGGGTCATGCCGGTGTCGTCGGAGGGCTCGGGAGGCGGTTCCGGCGGCGGCGCCGAGGAGCGGGCCCACCAGGCCCCGACGCCGCCGAGCACGGCGGCGGCCAGGATGAGCGCGACGATGTGCGAGCGTCGAGGTGCGGCCATCGCGCAAGCTTAGCGTTCCCCGGGGCGGGGTGAGCCCCCGGCCCCCCGGGTCCCGACCGGGTGGGGGGTTCTTCGGGTAGGGTGCGAACCGTGGACCTGGAATTCGCCAGCGCCCGCCTGGACCGGATCCTGCGCGGGGGGGACCGCCCGCGCTGCGAGCAGCAGGTGCTCGCGCTGGAGCGACGGGTGCACAGCCTGCCCGAGCGGGCCATGCGGCGCGCCGTGCTCCGCGAGCAGGTCCTGGACCTGGGCGTCCCCGACCTCGTCGGGGTCCTCGCGGTCGCCGTCGACCGCGGTCGGCACGGGCGGGGCTGGAGCCGGGAGCTGCTCCAGGAGCTGGCGCTGGAGCCCACCGTGTTCCGGGAGCTGCCCTACGAACGGGTCCAGCTCGCCTACAAGCTCGCGGTGGAGGCCGAACTGGACCAGGTGGCCGCCATGTTCCTCAGCGCCCGGCACCGCGGCAATCCGACGGTCGAGGAGGCGTTTCAGGGAAACGAGCACGTCGACGAGCCGGTCGGGGTCCGCCGGGGATGGGCCCGTGGCTCGGACCGCGACCGCCTCGACCGACTGCTCCACGATCGCGATTGGCGGGTGATCCGCCAGCTCCTCGACAACCCCCGGATCATCGAGCGCGACGTGGTCAAGATCGCCGCCATGCGGCCGACGCGCCCGGAGATCCTGGAGCTGATCGCGACCCACCGGCGATGGGCCAGCCGCTACCCGGTGCGCCGGGCTCTCGCCCTGAACCCGTACACGCCGACCCCGATCGTGCGCCGCCTCCTTCCGACCCTGATGCGCCAGGACCTGAAGCTCGGATTGAAGGCCGGCGTGTTCGACGACGCCCTGCAGCAACAGGTGGCCCGGTTGCTGGACCCGTCGGCTGCGCCCGACGAAGGACTCAGCCGCCGCTGACCTCCTCGGCTTCCTTCACCCGGGCGGCGTCGGTGTTGCTGGACGGGGTGACATCGATCTCCTTGCGGATCTTGTCGATGTCCTCCTCGCCCTCGCGCATCCCATCCTTGAACGCCTTGACCCCCTTGCCCATCTGGCTGAGGACGGTGGGGAGCTTGCCGACCCCGAAGAAGATCACGACGATGATCAGGATGATGATCCACTCGGTGGGACCGGGCATTCCGAAGGCGATGAACATGCTCGCTCCTGGGCCGCCTGCCGCGACCGGTGCGGATTCGGCTTGGGGACAACCTCACCCGTTGCGGGTCAACCGGCAAGCGGCGGCCGGGCACGGAACGTCGCGGCACCGCCCTGGATCACCGCGCGGATCCGGGTGCCGCCGAGGTGCTGGACCAGGGCGGCGGCGGCGGGTGGCTCGCCGGGGGGCGGGTCGACCAGCACGAGGTCGGCCACCGCTCCCGGGGCGATGAACCCGCGGTCGTCGAGGCCGAGCGCGGCGCTGGCGTGGCGGGTGATGGCCAGGAGGGCCTCCTCGACGGTGAGCCCCTGGAGGAGGCAGGCCAGGGTGGCACAGGCCCACAGGTCGTGGACCGGGGAGGACCCGGGGTTGAGGTCGGTGCCGACCGCCATCGGGACCCCGGCGTCGCGCAGGGCGGAGACGGGGGGCGGGTCGTCGCGGAGGTAGAGCTGGGCCCCGGGGAGGAGGACCGCGACGGTGCCGTGCTCGGCCAGGGCCGCGATGCCGGCGTCGTCGATGCGTTCGAGGTGATCGACGCAGGTCGCCCCGAGGGCGGCCGCGGCGGCGGCGATGCCGGTGTGGGTGACCTGCTCGGCGTGGGCGCGGACCCGGAGCCCCAGTGCCCGGCCCGCCGACAGGATGGCCACGCTCTCGTCGAGGGTGAACGCCCCCCGGTCGCAGTACACGTCGACGGCGTCGGCCAGCGGGGCGCAGAGGGGGAGCTGTTCCTCGATCACCTGGCGGACGTAGGCGTCCCGTCGGTGGCGGAATTCGGCCGGGACGGCGTGGGCCCCGAGGAAGCTGCGGACGATGCGGGGGCCATCGACCACGTCACCGGCCGCCTCCAGCATGCGGCGCTCGGTGGCCGGCTCCAGGCCGTAGCCGCTCTTGACCTCCACCGTGGTGACCCCCCGGGCGGCCATGCCGGCCAGCCGCGCGGCGCAGGTGCGGGCGAGACGCGAGCGACTGGCGGCCCGGGTGTGGCGGACCGTGGACAGGATCCCGCCGCCGGCTTCGAGGATGTCGGTGTACCGGGCGCCGGCCAGACGCTGGCGGAACTCGTCGGACCGCGAGCCGTCCCACAGGGCGTGGGTGTGGGGATCGACCAGGCCGGGCAGGGCGACCGCTCCGCGGCCGTCGATGACCACCCGGGCGTCGGGGGCGTGCGCCGCGGGGCCCACCCAGGTCACGCGGCCGTCGCGCATCGCGACCGCGGCCTCCTCCAGCCCGCAGAGCACCGGGTCTCGGGCCCCCTCGACGGAGGGCTCCATGGTCAGCAGCAGCGAGATGTCGGTCACCAGCAGGTCGGCGATCATCGGCGGAGCCTCCGGGCCGGATCCATAATGGGCGGGCGGCCATGGCGGTCGCGGTGGAGGCCGATGTGGCAGGGCGGCGGCTGGCGGTTGGATGGGTGCTCGCGATGCTGACCGGCGCGCTCGTCGGCACCCCGGGGTGCACCGCGTCGGGCGGCGGCGAACCGGGGGCGGCCGGCGATGGCGGGGACGGCGGGGCCACCGACGGCGGCGCGAACGGTGACGGGGGGCAGGGAGCGCCCGAGCTGGTCATATCGAGCGGCGACCGGGTGCTGGTCTACACCGGTCATGGCGGCATGGCGCCCCAGGGCAGCGGCAAGGCCCGCTTCGACACCGCCGACGCCCGGTTCCAGGCCCTCGGCTACAACACCCACTACCGGGATGTGCTGCCGGACGACCTGGCCATCTACCGGCTGGTGTTGCTGGTGGCGCCCGGCAGCAGCCAGCCGGTGCCGTTCACCGATGACGAGGTGGCCCGCCTGGAGGCCGCGCGGGCGGTGGGCAGCCGCCTCGCGATCCTGGGAGACCCGAGCATGTGCGGGGCGCCGGAGGTCGACGCGCTCCTCGCCGCCCTCGGGGTGGACAGCCGGTTCACCGGGGACGGCGCGGACGAGAACCAGGTCATCGTGGCGACCGACCTGGGGACGCAGCAGCCCGTCGCCGGGCTTGCCAGCCTGTACCTCCGGGACCCCTGCGCCATCGACCCGGCGGCCGGTGCGGCCATGGTCCGCGACGACCTCGGCCGCACCCTCGCCACCATCGAGCTGCCGGCCGATGGGGGCGAGGTGGTGGTGCTCGGCGACCTGGAGGTGCTCGACGACGGCAGCATCGACGA
Source organism: Deltaproteobacteria bacterium (assembly GCA_003694325.1). Classification (GTDB taxonomy): domain Bacteria; phylum Myxococcota_A; class UBA796; order UBA796; family UBA2385; genus J125. Next base: position 90 of record RFKJ01000588.1, on the reverse strand, counting down.
GGCCGACAACGCCCGGTTCGCCGACAACCTGGCACGGCTGGAGTGAGGCGCCGGACGCCGGCAGCGGTGGGGGCGGTGCTGGCGGTCGTC
>RFKJ01000043.1 GCA_003694325.1 Deltaproteobacteria bacterium | reverse complement strand
TTCTTGAGGCGGAACTCCCGATCGCGCCCTTTGATCGCCATCAGCCCGCCCCCCCTGTCAGCGCCTCGAGCTTGAGGGTCCCCTCGTCCTCACGGCGAACCCGGTAGAAGTCGTGGCCCGTGCGGGTCAGCAGCACCTCCTGGTAGGGGGCCGACGACAGCACGTTCTTGAAGACGGTCAGTGCCAGGTAATAGCCCTGAAGCTCCTCGAGGCTCGGGCGATACCCGTCGTTGAGCCGGGCGAGCATCTCGTAGATGTCGAGATCGACGAGCAGCTCGGCCCGCTGTCCGCCCGGCGCCGTGTAGACGAGCTGCAGCGCCTGGGGAATGTGCTCGACGAACGCGTTGACCGTCGCGACGGGAAGCTCGAGGGAGAAGCGCTCCCCGGGGAAGAGCCGGTAGCTCCGCACCGTGCCCCGCTCGACGTTGCGCACCCGCAGCGCCAGCGCGTTGCCCAGGCGTCTCGGGTCGCTGAGCCCTTCGCCGCGGTTGATCGCCATCAGGAGATCGTCGAGGTAGATCTCGGGCTGCGTCTTCCCCGTGACGAGTCGCCAGAACTCATCCGCCTTGCGGTAGGGAAGCATCTCCTTCCACCCCTCGTCTCGGCGCTCGAAGAAGTGGCGCCGCCGCAACATCGCCACGTAGTCTCGGTGCTGTTGCAGGCGTCCTGGCGCCGTGGCGGCCGACGCGTCCCGAGGCAACTCGCGATACAACCGGTCAAGGAGCTGCGTGTCGTAGTCGCCTCGCTGGGCGAACGTGAACCGGGCCATCTCCCGCGCGTCGGGTGGCAGGTAGTCCAGCGCGCGATCGGTGTCGGGATTGGTCGCCTCGCCGACGTCGATCTGCCGCAGCAAGGACAGCAGGCGGTCTGCCGACCCCGCACCTCCTTGCCATGCGTTGAAGTAGAAGCCCTGCAGGATCTGCTGCCGCGCTTCGGCGCCCGAGTTCGCGTACAGCGCGTGGATCTCGTCGCAGTCCCGGGTCCCGGCCAGCGTGAACGCGAGCGCGGACCGCAAATCGCGCATGGTGATGTGCAGCCGCCCACGCAGGTGCGTGATGGCGTAGAGCCTTCGGAGGCGCTCGGCGACCTTGGGGCCTGCCACCGGGTCCATGAGCGTGCGCGCGTTGTGGTAGACGTAGCAGCGGTCGCGCAGGTCACAGCCCACGCACGGCTCCCAGAACCGTTCCTTGGTGAGCTGGCGCAGCAACCGGTCGAAGATCGCGTCGTCCTCGGCGCCGCTGAGGCTGGCGACCACGGATCGCAGGTTGAGGTTGACGGCCACGACGCCGTCTTCGGGTGGCCCGCCAGCCAGGCCGGCCAGAACGATGGCCCGCAGTCTCGGGTACCGATCCTCGTGCTCGGTCAGAAAGTCGACGAGGCGCCCCTCGTTGACGGCGATGATCCTCGTCTCGTCGTTCGCCCAAACGCTGCCGTCGTCTCCCTCGAAGGGCGCGAAGAACTCCTGCAGCACGGCGTCGTTGGCCTTGTCCTCCTCGTCCTGGCTTCCGTCGTAGTTGGTCACGAACCGTCGCCCAGAGACCGTGAACTCCGACCCGTTCGGACGCCGCACGAGCGTCTGGGCCACCTCCGTGGCGCGCTCGATCTGCTGGATGAACGCCGTCTTGCCGTCGCCGGCGTTGCCCGTGACCACGACGAGGCGGAACTCCCCGGCGAGCACGGCCGGGCGCAGCTTGTCGTCGAGGAGCGTTCGGACGTAGGTCTCGCGGCCCACCGCGTCCAGCCCTCGCGTGCCTGCGTTGCTGCGCGGGCTCTGGCTGTACATCGTCAGCAGATGGCTGACGAAGGGGTTGAAGTTCGGCTTGTGGGGGTCGAAGAGCGACAGGGCCGCCGTGTCGCTCTTGGGTTTCGGCTCGACCACAGGGGGAAGCGGTGTCACCCGAACCTTGGACACCGCCTCGAGCGCCTTGCGGAACTCGGTGGCAGAGGCGAACCGATCGGCGCGACGAGGGGCGATGGCCCTCAGGATCACCTGCACGAGCTCGGGGGCGAGGTCTGCGACGTACTCGCGCGGGTCACGCGGGGCGACCTTGGGCGGCGGCGTGGCCTCCTTCCAGGGGTAGCGCCAGCCGGTGGCGCACTCGTAGAGCGTGATGCCGAGCGCGTAGAGGTCCCAGTCGACCTTCTCCTCGGTCGACATGGTCTCGCTGATCTCGAGGTCCGGTGGGATGTAGCGCCGCGTTCCGCCGGGCCGCGACTCGTCGTCGTCCTGGTGGACCGCCACGTTGAAGTCGATGATGCGGATGCCCTGGTCGGTCCACAGCAGGTTCGACGGCTTGATGTCGCGGTGAAACACGCCGCTCGCGTGGAGGTGTTCGAGGCCTGCGAGGGTGTCGAGGCCGATGCGCCGCACGTCTTCGAGCGACACCGACCCGCTGCCGAGCAGGTCGTCCACGCCGGTGCCGGGCACGTACTCGAACACGATGTAGGGCGTCTCGTCGGGCAGCTTGTCGGCCCACACCACGCGCACCACGTTGGGGTGCGGCTCCAGGCGTTCGAGGACGGTGTACTCCTGCTTGAGCCGCTGAAAGGTGGAGCGGCGGTCCTTGACGATGAGCTTGAGGACACGGCTGGTGTCCGCAAACGAGTCGAAGACGCGGTAGACCGCCGCGAA
>RFKJ01000587.1 GCA_003694325.1 Deltaproteobacteria bacterium | reverse complement strand
CGCACCCTCCAGCCGCGCGCGGCAGCGAGCCCCGCCCCCCGGCAGCCCCTACAGGCTGTCCAGCAGCGCCCGCACCACCGGCTTGGCGCTGGTGTCGCTGTTGGGTCCGAACCGGAAGGTGCTCACCCACACCGTCCCGCTGCCGCTCGGGAAGCGCACGAGCAGCGGCTTGTCGGAGAGGGTGTGGACCTGCTGCCCCTCGCGCCACTGCACGTCGCCCCGCAGGATCACCGTCGAGCCCTCGCCCGCCGACTCGATCACCGGGAACTCGAACATGTCGAAGGCGACCTCGACCTCGTCGCGGCCCACCGTGCCGGCCATGGTGGCGTCCACCACCGCGGCCGTGACGGTGCCCGTCTCGCCCTTCTGGGCCGCGTCCGGCTCGGTGTCGTCACCCAGGAAGTCCACCGCCTCCGGCCAGACCTGCTCGGCGATGTCGTAGCTCCAATCGGTCACCACGATCGTCCCGCCGCCGTCGACGTAGTTCCGGATGGCCTCCCGGACGGCGGGGACGTTGCCGGCGACATCGGTGCCGTCGGTGTCGTAGATCACGTCCTCCTCCAGGTGACCGCCCCCGAACAGGATGGCGTCGTAGCCGGCCATGGCGGCCTCGCTGGACAGGAACTGCACCAGCTCCTCGCCCGTCAGGCCGTTGATCACGTCGAAGTCGCCGTAGCCGAAGGTCTGCAGCGCCGCCGCGAGGTCGTCGTAGTCTCCGCTGACGACCGCGAAGGCGGCATCCCCGCCTCCACAGTCCGGATCGGGCAGGGTGATGAAGGTATCGCCCGCGGGCGCCTCCACCTGGTACTGGTCGATGACCTTGTTGCCGTACTGCACGTAGATGGGCTGGATCCCCGACACCGGGATGTCGGTGAGCTGGAACACGCCATCGGCGTCGGTCTCGTCCATCCGGGTGTCGTAGAACACGCCGTCTTCGGTGAACAGATTCATGTAGACGGTGGCGCCCTCCAGCCAGGTGCCGCGGTCGGGATCGCACACCCGCCCCTCGATGGTCACGAGGTCGGCGTCGCCGGTGCTGGTCACCCGGCCGAGGGTGCTGTCGTTCTTGCACGCCGCCAGGGCGATGCCGGCGGCGACGGTGATCAGGCAGGTCGAGGCGCGCATCAGTAGCTGCTCCCGGGGACGACCACGTAGATGTCCATGGTGTCGAGGAGGACGGTGCCGTCTCCCACGACGTTGAGCGTCAGGTTGAAGACCTGGTCCTCCTCCAGCGCGGCGACGGTGCCCCGGAACTCCAGGGTGAATTCCACCGTCTGCCCGTCAGCGGAGCTGCCGAGGTCGTAGTATTCGGGCTGGATGTCGGTCACGAACCCGTAGGGATCGCTGGCCACCTCGAGGCTGACCTGGCTGAAGCTCAGCGAGTTGACCAGGTCGGTGATGGCGTTGACGATGGTGTTGCGCAGCGACGCCGACGACCCCGACCAGGTGTAGACCAGCCGCTCGTTGGCGATGCCGTCGTCGTTGGTGTCGGCGTAGCTGCCGGTGCGTTCCGCCAGGGTGTTCATCTGGCTGACCGGCAGGCTGCCGCTGACGCTGATGCCGATGAGGTAGGCGCCGATGTCGCTGGCCGCGTTGACCACCGCCGTCGTCGTGGCGTCCAGTGGGCAGCCCCCCGGCGTGCCGTACCCGGCTTCCGGGTCCCGCATGTAGTTGTCGGTGGCGTAGATGATGACCGGCAGCGCGTAGTCCCGGAAGCCCATGCCCCCGATGGTGCCGCCACCCGGCGAGCCGGTGCTGTAGTTCTGGCCGCCGCTGCCGCCGAAGGGGTCCGAGCTGCTCGCCAGGAAGGGCCGCACGTCGTCGGCGCTGTCGTAGCTCCGGTTGCAGTTCTGGTCGTAGCCGGCGCCGGTCAGCGCCTGGTAGAGCGCCTCCATCGAGCCTTCGGGGCCGTCGCTGCCACCACTGGCGGTGAGCCGCGACAGGGCCGCCTGGACCGAGCCGGTACTGCTCGTGATCTGCTGTTCGAGGTAGAAGGGCTTGTCCGAGCCCGAGCCGTACCCGGCGTAGTTGTAGTCGTCGAAGCCGGCCACTCCGAACTCGGCGTCGGGCAGCTCGCGAGAGATCTCGGTCACCAGGGTGCTGAACTCGCTGGAGACCGCCGACAGGGTGCTGCTCATCGAGCCGGTCGTGTCCAGCAGGAAGGCCACGTCGCCGCGCTGCACCGACAGGGTGAAGTCGAAGGTCTCCTCGACCTCGGTGCGTTCCCCCACCGTGACGTAGACGCCGTCGATGACGCTGCCCGGGTTGGTGGGGTCGGTGCCGGCGGTCGTCTCGGCCCCATCGGTGAATCCGTCCCCGTCAGTGTCGGAGTCGTAGGGGTCGGTGCCGTATCGGCGGGCTTCGTCCCCGTCGCTGAGGCCGTCGCCATCGCTGTCGGTGTCGGCGAAGTCGTAGTCGCCGTCGCCATCGGTGTCCCGGGGCTCCTCCTCGGGGTTGGTGGTGCCGGCCTCCTCGCTGTCCGAGAACCCGTCGCCGTCGCTGTCATCGTCGAGGTAGTCGGGGGTGCCATCGCCATCGGTGTCGACCAGCTCGCAGTCGGCACCGGTCTCGATGCTGTCGAGGATCCCGTCGCCGTCGTCATCGAGGT
>RFKJ01000586.1 GCA_003694325.1 Deltaproteobacteria bacterium | reverse complement strand
GTGTAGGGCCGCCGGCCGCACACCAGCTCGTAGGCGGTCACCCAGGTCGCGAAGCAGTCGGTGGCCGGCGAGGGGGGGAAGCCCTGGTAGAGCCGAGGGTGCATGTATGGCGGCGTGCCGGCGTGGGTCCGGTCCGACAGGGCGAGCACGTGGGCCAGGCGCGTCCGGCCGAAGTCGACCACCCGGACGTGGCGATCCTGGATGATGATGTTCTCCGGCTTGATGTCGCCGTGGGCCAGGCCTGCGCCGTGCATCGCGTCCAGGGCGGCGAAGGTCTGCTCGATGACGTCGAGCACCTGCTCCACCGTCCGCTCCGGGCGGTACAGCAGGGCCCGGCCGTTGATGCCATCGACGTACTCCAGGGCCAGGAAGGGTCGGCCCTGGTGGACGCCGGCGTCCACCAGGCGCACCAGGTTCGGGTGGGTGTTCCGCATGGCGATGGCCGCCTCCCGGCGGAACTCCTCGTCGCGCAGCCGGGCACGGGGGAACAGCTTGATCGCCACCTCGTGGGAGTCGCGCTCATCGACGGCGTGGTACACCTCGGCCGAGGCCCCACCGCCGAGCGCACGGAGGACCCGGAAGTGCCCCCCGATGCGCTCGCCCTTCCTGGTCAGCGGCCGATCCCCAGGTGTTGACGTGCGTTGCGGGCATCAGCCTCGCCCCGCAGCAGTGGGTCCACCCCACTGTACCAGCTCGCCCGGGGCAGCACCGGGGTCGGCTCGGGCGCTCCCCGCGGCGGCAGCTCGCCGGTCAGCAGCCGGAAGGCGGCCCGGGTGGTGCGCATCGCGCCGATGGTGGCCGCCTCCATGCAGATCACGTCCAGCCCGTTGCGCGTCCAGTCGCCGGTGGGCAACACCCGCGGCAGGCCGGGCAGCGGCAGGCCGCTCACCGGCCGCAGAGGCCAGGTCCCCACGCTGGGGGAGAAGATCCGGTTTCGGGGCTTGGCGTTGACCATCACGACGTAGCGGATCTGCGACCGCACGGATTCGGGGGGGTGGAGGATCTCGTCTCGGTCGAGGCGGCGCGGATCGATGAGGGCCGCGTAGCGAGCGAGCTGGCGCACCGCCCGAGGACCGAGATCCTGGATGGCGGCGAGCTGGCGGAGGAACTGCCAGGCCATCCACCGACTGGCGACGAACCAGTCGTCCCGGGCCTCGGGTGCGGCGAGGCGTTCGGGGGTCCACTCTCCGCCCGCCCGCCGAGCCCGCCAGTCGGACTCGTCGTGGGGCCAGGGCCGGTCATCGGTGCGGGCATGGTGCTCGGGACGGGCCACGAGGTCGGCGATGGCCTGCTTGACGATCTCCGGCCAGCCAAAGGCATCGTCGCGGGTCCGGCAGGCGAAGATGTCATCGAAGCCGCCGCAGCTCTCCAGGATGGACCCGGAGAAGGAGCCCTCCCCGAACGGGTCCTGGGCGGCCAGCTCGGCGCTCGACCACATGCCGCAGGTGTAGTCGGCCAGCAGGCACCAGCCGCCCTCCAGGCCGGTGATGCTGCTGCCCTGCATGCCGCGTGCGACGTGTTCGGCCCACTCGATGCGATCCCGGGTCCACATCATGATCTCGAGCGTCGGGTTCTGGAACGGCTCGAGGGGGGCCAGCACGGCGTGGGCCTCGGCGGCATCCTCCGGCAGGAGCGCCCGGAGGTTGGTGGGGCTCACCGCCGGGATCACGACGTCGGACTCGATGACCGTGGCGATGGTGTCCGGGCCACCCCACGGCGTCAGGCGGTGGGTGTGGGGCCAGCCCAGGTCCGACCCGCTGTCGAAGCCGTGGCCCCGGATGGGGCTGACGGTGACGCTGACCCTGCCGGTGGCGGAGGTGTCGTCCGGCGCCAGGGCGGTGGCCCGCCCCGGGTGGATGTGGAGGATGACCCGGCCGTCGGTGGCGGCGGCGCGGGCCTTGACCCGGTCCCACAACCGCAACCACAGCCGGTGCCAGTGGCCGCCGTCGGCCGACCACACCCGCGCCGAGCGGGGCGTGGTGAACACGAACGCGAGGCTGCGGATCGCGGTGGCCGCGTCGTAGGAGTAGGGCGAGGTGAAGGTGGAGTCGGGGCCGAACCGGAAGTGCAGGGTCTTGTCGACCGGGTACTCGCCGGCCAGCAGGCGCGTCGCCGCCGTCGGCAGCTCGACGAGGATGGGCAGGGTCTCGTCGATGACCAGGCGGAGGTCGTCGAGCGCCTGCTCCTGGCGGTCGCTGAGCACCGCCCGCAGCGCCCTGTGGAACCATCCCCCCTCGTCGCCCTCGTCGTCGTCGGTGGGGATGGCGGCGTCGAGCACCCGTCGCCAGGCCCCGAGGGTCTCCAGCATGGTGGACAGCGGCGGCTGCCGCAGGCGCTCGGCCAGGGGACGCGCCCAGGTGGACAGGGCCGCCTGCAGCCAGGCGTCGTACTCGACCTCCCACAGGTGGCGCTCCTGGCCATCGATGACGACGGTGTCGTTCTCCGGGTCGGTGGTCCGGGTCACCAGGCTGGCGGCGATGAGGGCCAGCCGCATCTCCAGGTCGACCTCGTCGGCGTAGAACAGGTCGGCGAAGAAGAGCGGGTCGATGCCGTCGGACAGCTCGGCGAAGATGGCGCGGAACAGGTCCCCGAAGATGGCCAGCAGGGGCGAATCGGCGAGCCGGAACAGCGCACGGGTCACCGGCAGGGTGGCCGTCTCCGGGTGCTCCGGGTCCGACAGCCCCATGATGGCGACCCCGGGACCCCCGGGGGTGGGGTCATCGATGCGGCCCTGGAAGACGGCGAGCGCCGCCGCGCCGCCCCGGGGCCGAAGCAGCCCGCCATCGATGGGGGGGCTCGCTTCCCCGGGCTCGCCGTCCCCGAGCATCCGGCGCAGGTTGGGGTACTCCCACATGACGTGGTAGCCGTGCGGGACCCCGCCCTTGTGGGGCAGCATGGGGCCGTAGATGAGGGAACGGTCCAGGCCGTGGCCGACGGGGCCCTCGAATTCCCGGCTCATGGCCTTGCCGCCCAGCCCGCTGCCGTTGCCCCCGGTGGGGACGAGCGGGGCGACGAGGTGGATCTCCAGCGGCTCGGCGGCAGCGCCGTCCGGGTCGGCGCCGGCCGCGGTCCACAACTCGATGAGGTGCATGGTGGCCGCCAGGCCCGACACGCCTGCTCCCACCACGGTCACCGTCTTCGCCATGCAGTTCTCCAACGCTCGCCGCAACTGCCGCCGGGTCTGCCGGGAGGCGCGCGCCGCCGGACCCGGTCGCGAAGCGGGAGGCCGGGACGAGGCGAGCGTGGTAGCGTCCCGGCGCCATGGATACCTACCACGAAGAATCACTCCGCCGCGACATCGTCCGCACCAGCCACGCCCTGCACGCCCGGGGTTGGGTGGCCAACCACGACGGCAACCTCTCGGCGCGTCTCGACGAGCCCGGAGAACCGTTGCGCCTGCTGTGTACGCCGACGGCGGTGAGCAAGGGCGACGTCCGGCCGGAGTGGCTGCTGGTGGTCGACGAGGAGCGGCGGGTGTTGCAGGGCCGACGACGGGTGTTCAGCGAGATTGCGCTGCACCTGGCCGCCTACCGGGCGCGCCCCGACATCGGCGTTGTCCTCCACGCCCACCCCCCCCACGTGTGCGGGTTCGCGGTGGCCGGACGCCCGATTCCCCACCCGTTCATGGCCGAGGCCGTGGTCAGCCTCGGCCCGACCATTCCCCACGTTCCCTTCCGGCGGCCGGGAGACCCGGCGCTCCTCGACGCCCTGGCCGACGCCCTGCAACGGGCCGACGTAGTGGTGCTGGAGCAGCACGGGCTGATCACCGTCGGCGGCGGGTTCGAGCAGGCCCTGCTGCGCATGGAGCTGGTGGAACACCTCGCCCGCATCGCCCTGGTGGCCGAGCAGCTCGGGGGGGTGCGGCGCCTGTCGGCCGACGACGTGGCCGCGCTGTCCCGCAAGGGCCGGCCGCCCAGCGATCCCCCGCGACCCGGGGCGGAACGGCCCGAGCCCCGCAAGGACCTCCCCGCCACCCACGTCAGCCCGGCGACGCGGGCCGATGTGCGGGCGGCGGTCGAGGAGGCCCTGCGCCGATTCCGCTGAGGGCCGTCCCCACCCGCCGACCGCGGTCTCCGTCGCCCCGACGGACCCGGGGGACGGTGCGGGTGGCTACTGGCCGCTGCTGGCGGTGCAGCTTCCCGCCAGGCGGGCCACCGTGGCCGGGCCGATGCCGGTGACCCGGGTCAGCTCCTCGCAGCTCGAGAACGGCCCATGGGTGGCGCGATCCTCGACGATGGCCGCGGCCTTGGCGGGGCCGATCCCCGGCAGGGTCTGGAGGGTCGCCGCCGAGGCGGTGTTGACGTCGACCTTCGGCCCGGCCGGAGAAGCCGGCGCGGACGAGGCCGCGGGCGCGGCGGCGGCGCTGGAGGCGCGGGTCGCATCGCCGTCGACCCGCACCAGGTCGCGGACGTTGGCCAGGGTGGCCGGACCGACCCCGGTGACCTCGGTGAGCTGGTCCACCGTGGTGAAGGGGCCGTGCTCGGCGCGGTACTCGATGATCGCCGCGGCCTTGGCCGGGCCGATCCCCGGCAGGGTCTGCAGCTCGACGGCGGTCGCGGTGTTGAGGTCGATGGGCTCCCCGGCGTGGGCCGCGGGGGCGAAGGCCATCCACAGCGACAGGAGCAGGGCGGCGAGGATGTGGCGCATGGCGTCCTCCAGGGGCTCTCAGAGTTGCACGTCGTCGGGCAGGTCGGGCGACGCCAGGCGCCGGATCCGGGCCTCGGCAGCGTCGAGGGTGGCGGCGCTGCCGTCGGCGAGCTGCAGGGTCAGCAGGCTCCCCTCGACCGCCCCCGGCGGGAGCACCGCGGTGGGGACCTCGATGAGCTCCCCGTTGACGTCGAGGATGGCGCGCGGCCCCTCGATGCGGTCGATGGCAATGGTGGCGTCGGGCATCGGTCGGTCCTCCGGAGTTCAACCCCCGACCCGGCTGACCGGTTCCGCCACCGGGGGAGCGGGGTCGGGGCAGGCCTGCGAACGGGTGCGGCCGGTCGCCTCGGCGGCGGCGGCCGAGGGGTAGCAGATGCGGTTGGCGGGGAAGATCCGGTCGATGACGGGGCAGCCGGCGGGATGGTACAGCCGGCTGTTGCGGCTGGCCACGAAGGCGCACCCGCTCGT
>RFKJ01000585.1 GCA_003694325.1 Deltaproteobacteria bacterium | reverse complement strand
GGCCTGGGTGGCCGGCACCGAGACCACCTGCCCGCTGGCGGCGGACCGCCCCTTCGACCGCGTCGCCCTCCGCTCGGGACTGCGCCGGGTGGGGATCCACCGCGTCGTGGTCGGCGACGGCCCCCCGGAGGAGGCTCCGGGCGTGTCGTGGCCCCTGCGCGCGGGCCTTGCCGGCACTGGCGCGGCGCTCGGCGTCGGCCTGCTCGCCGCGATCCGCCGCCTCGGCATCGGGGCCGGTCGCGCGTCCCTGCTGCTGGCGGCCTGGCTGCTGACCCCCCTGCTGGCCCGCGCCGATCTCGACGCCGCCCTGCAGGCCTGTCGCATCATCGCCGACCACCCGCTGTGGTGGGCGCCCGGCCTTCCGCTCTGTCTCTCTGCGGCCGGCGTCGGACTGGCCCTCCAGGGCCGCTTCGTCCGACCATCGGCTCCCCTGCCCCGGTGGGCCGTCCCCGTCGCCGGCCTGCTCGCCGGCCTCCCGGTGCCCCTGGCGACGGGGTGGGCCGGACTGGCGGCCCTGCCCCTCGGGGCGGGGGCCGCCGTGGTCCTCGCCGCGGTGGCCCGACGACTGGGACCGGCCGCCGACCGGGCGGTCGCGGGCGCGGCGGTCTTCGGTCTCGGCGCCGGCGTCGTCGCCGCCCTGCTGGCCCCCCGGTGGTGGGTCGCCGTTCCCCTCACCGAGGGTGCCGCCGTCCTGCTCGCCCTGCTCGTCTGGGCCAACGTCCGGGCCCGCGAGGTGCGGGCCTTCAACCTGGTCAGCCTCGCCTGCGTGGTCGGCGCCGTCGCCCTGGCCGAGCAGGCGCTGACCTGGACCGCCACCGGACTGAGCCTGGTCGGCGTCTCCAGCCGAACGGCCGCCGCCCCGGCGCCCGGAGCCGCCGACGACCTGGGCACCGCCTTCCACTCCTTCGAGGCCCTGGAACACACGCGGCAATTCCAGCGCTACCCCATCCAGGACTACCCGGTGGCCCCGCCGCCGCGGTCGGCGGCGATCCGGATCGCGGCCGTGGGAGGGAGCAGCACCGCCGGCGCCTACCAGAACGACGACATCGACCAGTTCTGGCCCGCCGACCTCGATCGCATCCTCGGCCCCGAGGTCCAGGTCATCAACCAGGGCGTCGGGGGTTGGACCAGCCTCCACGTCCGCCGGTACCTGGAGACGCGCCAGGACATCGTGGACGCCGACATCATCGTCGCCTACCTCGGCCACAACGACCTGTTGACCGAGTCCCCCCGACCCTACCGGCAGCTCTACGAGACCTGGGCGGCGGGCGGCAGCCCCAGCACCGCCATCTCCCGCCTGCTCGGCGACGTCCGGCTGTACCAGCTCCTCCGCTTCTCCATCCAGGCCCTGGTCGGGGTGGGCACCGGGCCGGCGGTGCCCCTGCCCGACGCGCGCGACAACCTCCAGGCCATCGCCGAGCTCCAGCGACGCCGCGGGGGGCGGCTGCTGCTGGTCACCGAGGGCCTGTCGCCCGATCCCGCGGCGATGGCCCCCTACGGCCGGATGATGGCCGAGCTGGCCGCGGAATCCCCCGACGTCGCCTGGCTGGACGGGGCCGCCCTCCTCGCCGATCCGGCCCGCACCGGCCTGTTCCTGGATGACTGCCACCTCACCCGCCAGGGCCACGAGCTGCTCGCTTCCGCCATCGCCGAGACGCTGCGCCAACTGGGCTGGGTGCCCTGATCAGCGTTTCGGGGGCGTCGGCGGACCCCGGCGCTGCCCGTTCCCATCCGCCCCCCCCTCACCGGACGCCGCCCCGGGCCGAGGGGCGGTGCCGGCGGGTGCCAGGTAGCCCAGCGCCTCCAGTCGCTCCTGCTCCTCGATGCCGAGAGGCCGCGGGCCCGGGGCCGGCGCCTGCCAGGCGGCCAGCGACGCGACCTGCGCGTCGTAGTCGGCGCGCAACCGGAGCAGGGAGGCCGGCGGCTCGGACAGCGGGTGTTCCTCCCCCGGATCCCGACGCAGGTCGTAGCCCAGCACCCCGTCCGTGCGGACGATCACCTTGTGGGTGGAGGTCCGGGCCGCCCACTGCGGATCCGGCATCCAGGGGTCGGTAATCGAGAAGGCGGGCGGCGACTCGCCGTTCTCCGCGCCATCCCCCCGCAGCGCCGGGGCCTGCGACCGGCCCTGCATCCGCGCATCGCGGGGCAGGCCCGCCAGCTCCAGCACGGTGGGGGCGACATCGATGAGCTGCACCGGGCTGTCGACGACCACGCCAGGGGCGACACCGGGACCGGCGACGATGAGCGGCACGCGGAGCACCGGGTCCCACAGCCCGGCCCGGTGGTTGAAGTAGTACCCGTGTTCGAAGCTCTCGCCGTGGTCGCTGGTCACGACCACGATGGTGTCGTCGTCCACCGCCGCCAGCAGCGGGGCGAGCATGCCGTCGAGCTGGGACAGCTCCCCGTCGTACAGAGCCAGCACGTGGGCCAGGTCGCGCGGCGACGGGACCCTCCCACCGTCGCGATAGGGCCGCAACGCGGCGTCGGTCCCGTCGATGTCTCCGTCGTAGTCCGGGTCGTAGCGGGTGTCCCAGGGCGGTTGCGGCGTGTAGGGGAAGTGGGCGTCGAAGTAGTGCACGAAGGCCAGCCAGGGCCCCTGCCGGTCGGCGAGCCACCGCGCCGCCGCCGCGGTCACGTCCGCGGCGGGGCGACGCATGTCGGCCGGGTCGACCGGGAAGCGGTCATCGAAGTGCCCGAACCCCCGACCGAACCCGCAGGCACGATCGGTGAGCGTGACCCCCCCGATGAACGCCGCCGTCGCGTAGCCCTCTGCCGCGGCGATCTCGGCGAGGTTCGGCCCGCGATACCGCGATCCGCCCACCGCCGGCACGTTGCCGTGGACCTCGGGCAGCACCCCCGTCAACATCGCCTGGTGCGACAGGCAGGTCTCCGGAAAGTTGCTGATGGCCTGGGAGAATCGCCCTCCCCGCGCCGCCAGGGCCGACAGGGTCGGCGTCTCGGCCCGGCCACCGTAGACCCCCAGCCGGTCGGCCCGCACCGTGTCCAGGCTCACGATGAGGACGTTGTGCGGGTGCTCGGCGCGTTCGCCCACCAACTGGAGGTCGGGCTGCAGGTGGAAGGGCGGGGGTCCCCCGGGCGCAGGGCCGGGTGAACCCGGCGGCACGGGGGGGCCGGAAGAATGCAGCGGGGCCGGGCCGAGCGGTTCATCCACGGCCGACCGATCCGGCGCCGGCGTCTCGGCTCCGGGCGGGGCACCGGTGCAGCTCACCAGCAGCAGCGAGAGGAGATGCATCACCCCGAACCGTAGCCCAGGCGCCGCCGGGCGGCCGGGGACGCTACACTGGCATGGTGCACCCGTCGATCATCCTCGGCTCGATCGCGTTGCCGGCGTGCGTCGCCGCCTCCGGCCATGGCCACGGTGCCGGGCCGGACACCGGGACGGCTGCGCAGTCCACCCCCGGGTGGCGGGACGGCACGGTCCAGCCCTGCGAGTCGCCGGCCTCCGCCCCCTCCTGGGTCGACGACAGCGACTGGATCGGCGTCGAGGAGATCCCCCCGGAGACTCCGACCACCTCTCTCTCCCTCGCAACCGACGGCGACGATCGTCGACTCGCCATCGTGCAGGTCCCCGACCGGGTGCGCTGGTGGGGGCTCGACAGCGGCACCGCCGGCGCCTGGCTGTTCGATGCCGCGCCGCTGCGGGCCAGCCTCGTCGACCTCGACGCCGACGGGCGGCTCGACCTCCTCGCCTGGGGGGACCAGCTCCACGTCGGCTGGGCACTCGGCACTGCCGACGAGCATTGGGACCAGCTCTGGGACCCGGCGAACGTGTGCCTCGGCGTCCAGGAACTGGCCGTGTTCGACGCCGACGGGCGACGGGGACCTCGACGTCCTCCAGGGAGCCAGCGAGGGCTGTGACCCGACGATCGGCCCGACCCTGCTGCGCCAGGGGCCGCCCGGAGTGCTGCGCGCCGACCCCGGAATCTCGGGAGGGCCCTGGGGAATCGCCTTCGCCTCCATCGTGCTGGACTGGGACGACGATGGGGATCCCGATGTCTACCTCTGCAACGACCAGGGAGCCGAGTTCGCCGGCAACATGGTCCTGCTCAACGACGGGGCGGGGCACTTCTCCGTCGGAGACGCCCATGGCGCCGACCTCACCCTGACCTGCATGAGCAGCACCGCCGTCGACGCCGATGGCGACGGTCGCCTCGACCTGCACCTGACCGGCACCGACCGCCAGCACCTCCTGGTCGAGGAGGACGGCGCCTGGGTCGACGTCGGCGCCGCCCGGGGGTTGCCGAGCATGGGAGGCGACCGGATGCCCTGGGGTGCCAGCGGTGCCGACCTGGACAACGACGGCGACATCGAGCTGGTCGTCGCCACCAGCGAGTTCACTGCGCCGGACGCCGCCGGTCATCCCCTCGAGCTGTGGGTGCGGGGCGACGACGGCCTGTGGCACGAGGAGGGGCAGAAGCGGGGGCTTCCGCAGGAAGCCGGGACCCGCGCGGTGTTGACCCCCGACATCAACGGCGACGGGGTGCCGGACATCCTCGCCAGCGACTTCACGCGCACCCCCTGGCTGTTCACCTCGACCGGCTGCACGGCCGCGTACTGGTTCGAGGTGGCGGCGCCGCCCGGTACCCGGGTGGAGGTCGATGCCGGGGGGCGGACCCAGACCGCACTGGTCACCCGCCATCCCGGGATGGCCGCCACCGGGCCCGCCATCGCCCACTTCGGCCTCGGCGCGACCGACCACGTGGACCGCGTCCGGGCCTGGGTTCCCTGGTACGGCGAGCAGGTCCGGGCCGGCCCGCTGCCGGCGCGCCAGCGCCTGACCTGGTCACCGCCCTGAGGAGCTTCCGCTTCGCCGACGGCGCCGCCCTGCCGCAATGAGCGGCAGCAGCAGGAGCGAAAGCCCGGCGGGCGCCGACCCGACCGTCGCGCACCCGTCCTTGCCGGCGTC
>RFKJ01000584.1 GCA_003694325.1 Deltaproteobacteria bacterium | reverse complement strand
TTCCCACGCAGCTTCGCCGGCGGCCTGCGGCGGGCCGGCGACTGGACCTTTCAGGGACTGCGCCGCCGGCTCGCTGATCGGCAGCGGCAGGGCTGCGGCTGTGGGTGGGCGCCCCCAGAAGCCGGCACCAACGGTGCCGGCGGCTGGTCACAGGTGGCGGGGACCGCGCCGTCCTGGGCCCGGGTCGGTGGCGACCTGGCGGGCGGCTTCGTCCACGTCAATGGCGCATCCCATCCCCTCTTCGACCCCGGCTCCCTGGCCCCGTCCCACACATCGGGCGATGCAGTTGTCGTGGCGTCCGGGCGGGACCGCTTCGCGGTCAACACGCCCAAGTTCTACCAGGCTGACAAGTACGGCCCCGCCGATGTCATCGCCAGCGACCTGCACAGCCTGGGCGCCGGCTACGCCCGGCACCCGGGCCTGGTGCAGCTCTTCTTTCCTGAACTGATCGGCACCTGCGTGGGCACCGCCAGCGACGGCACGCGCGTCGATGTCCCCTGTGTGCAAGTCGCCGACATCGACCAGGCCACCCTCAACGACCGGGCGCTGGCCAGCCCCGCCATGGGCTACCTCAAGGTGCTGGCCGACACCCTGCGGTCGACGGGAAGCGACCTGCGCCTGATCTTCATCCTGTTCCACCTGGGCGCCGGCGCCAGCACCGACTGGGACAGCGCCGAATTCGACGCCATCGGAGCGGCACCCACACACGCCCCCTACGCCGATCCCCTCGGCCTGCGCTGGGCGACCGACCACTTCGGCAACACCATCGTCGATGGCCTGACCGGGGCGACCCTGGCCTTCGGTGTCGCCGGCACCGCAGTCAATGCATGGGATCGCTACACCGTCGACCCCGCCAATCCCTACAAGCGCGAAGTCTACCGCCGCATGGGACTCGCCGTCGGGCTGGCCATCTCCGCACTGGCGGATGAACACGGCCTGCGCGACATCATCGCCGGCGTCGAGATCTTCAACGAGATCGAGGTCTTCCACGCCATCGAGGGGGACGACGGCAAGCTGCACCCCGACGGCGCAAGCTGGGGGGACCTGTACTACTACGTCGCCGCCGGCCTGTTGGAGGGCTGCGACTGGCTGCCCCTGTGGATCCCCGGCATCGCATCCTACAACGACACGGCCCGCAAGGTCACCCGGACCTGGGACGGAAAGCAGGAGTTCCTCGATGGGATCCTGCGGCAGCTCGACAGGGTCCGCACCGAGTTGCTGCTGGGGGGGCGCACGCTGGAGATGGACGAGCTGGTCGCTGGCGTGGACTACCACTACTACCACCGCAAGGCCGGCGAAACCCAGTCCCTGCTGTACCTGCCGGTGGAGCTGGCCGCGCTGCGGCAGGTGCTCACACGCCGCGGCCTGCAGGACGCGAAGCTCACGGTGGTCGAGTCCGGCGTCAACGTCGTCTGCGACGGGTCCAGCCCTGCCCCCACGACCGCCTACGACAGCGGCTGCGAGTCCGCGACCGACGCATGGGCGGAATACCCGGACTTCGAAGCACCTGGCACCGCCACCACCGATGACCGACCGCCCTGGTACGTCTGTGGCACCGGCGGGGTCACGCTCGAGGGCATGTCGGTCGCCCCGGCCAACGACTTCCAAGCCGCCAGCCTGTGGAAGCGCTTCGTCGCCGCCATGATCGGCGGCGCCGACATCATCGGCTGGCACACCCACCTGTCCAACAACGCCAGCAGCTTCGCGGGTACCGGGCTCCGCCGGGACTTCCATGACAAGGACGTTTCGCCGTCCATCGCAGCCGCCCGCCCCTCCTGGTTCGCCTTCCGTCGCATCGTCGCCATCCTCGGCGGGATCCGGTCGGCGACATTGCTGAACCCGGAACCCGAGGCCGATTGGAGCCACGAATACATCCACAACCAGCTCGCAGCCGGTGAGTTCACCACCACCCAGCTCGCCTGGGTCGTCGAATTCGACGGTGCCCGGCTCGTGTCCACCCCGCCCGTGGGTCCCAGCATCGCCGCGTCGTGGTGGGCCTACATGATCTTCGTCGACGACACCGCCGACGGCGCCGTGGACCCGCCGACCTGCGCCCAGGCCCGGTTCATGGGCTACGACATCACCGAAGCCCTGGCCGACAAGACGGTCTACCGGGTCGCCACCGGCCCCCGGGCTTCCGACCTGGGGACCGGCGCGGTCGACGCCTACCCGCCCCAGACCTGGTCTGCGGACGCAAACCAGCGCGTCGACGCTGACACCATCGACATGGGCGGCTTGCGGGTGCCCACCTGGACGGTTCGTTCGGCACGGGGCAATTGGCCCGGCCTCATCCTCTGCCAGCAGCGCCTGCGCCTGCTGGAGGTGACGTGAACGGGCCGCGCGTCGTGTTGTGCTCCCTTGTCCTGTCGGCCTGCGCAGCCCAGATCGAAGGCCACCGATCCGGACCCGCCACCGACCGGGTCGCCACCGTGCTTCCCTCCGACGATGTCCGCCTCGACGATCTCCCGCAATACGAGTGCCCGCCCCCCCCCGACGACGCCGTCATCGTCGCCATGTCGCGTTCCGAGTCGCTGGACAGCTTCGCCGACCCCGCCTACGGCTTCTGGTGGGGCACCTTCACGCTCGC
>RFKJ01000583.1 GCA_003694325.1 Deltaproteobacteria bacterium | reverse complement strand
TACAACGGCCCGATCGACAACGACGAGTTCCAGGGCTGGCACATGGCCATCTCCGGCATCAGCTATGTGCGCGACGAGTATTGCCACAACATCCTCCATAGACAGGAACAGTTCAACGAGATCAAGGCGGGCGAGCAGCCCGGCGAATACACCGTCGAGCTGTTCTTCAGCCTGCCCGGAGACAGTGTCGAAGACTGGCTGGGTGAGTTTCCCATGAACGACGGGCACCTGTGGTCGCACATCCCCGCCCACAGCGCCAAGATCGGGTGGAATGACACCGACCACTACCAGTGGGTCAACACCCTGCCCAACGGCTGGACCGGGTCCACCCTGTGCATCGGCACCGTCAGCCCCGACTACGTACACCTGACCTTCCTGTGGGACCCGCTCGACGGACCGTTCACCACCAACCAGTTCACCCAGGTCCACCAACCGATCTTCTTTGACGCCACCGTGTGGCGCTACGGGACCGAACCCGAACTCGGCATCCAGCGCGTCTGTTCATCGACAGCGTGGATGGGCGTGGACGAAGCCGACATCTTCGGCGGCTACGACTGGCCGGCCCGTACCGCGACGGGGACGAACGGCGGGTAGACGCCTGCATCCGTGCCCCATGCTGGCAGGAGCACCGCGGCCGCCGTCAGGTGCGGGCGTGCACGCCGACCTCTCCGTCGAGGGGCAGCACGATCGGGCGGGCGCCGGCCTGGCGGATCTCATCGACGAAGCCCGGCAGATCCACGCCGGGCAGCAGCGCCGGCTCGACCTCGTAGGGCGTGGTGAACAGGTCCCAGTGGCAGGCGACGATGACCCGCGGGTTGAACAGCTCCATGGCTTCTTCGACGTAGCGCGGGCGATAGCGCCGGCCGATGGCGCACAGGCAGAGGATGTCGATGCCCCGGCTGCGAACCTGGTGAGCCCGGTCCAGCTCCAACAGCTCATCGGCGATGAAGTCGGCGCTGTCGACGTGAGCCATGCGCACGCCGCCAAGCTCGACGTACCAGTTGAGCACCGGGCCGTGGCGCAGCTCGGTCACGCGCGGCGGCCAGGAAGGCGGCGCGGTGATGTCGCCGGGCAGCGTCACCCGGTTGAAGTAGACCCGGCCGTGGCGGCTGGGGAGCCCCCGGACGAAGCCGGGCCCCGACGGGATGTCCTCCTGCCCGGTGGTCACCCGCACCTGGTCGTCGGGCAGGCCGGCGGCACGGGCCACGTGGGCGAGGGCGGGGCTGCCGATGAGGCGCGCGCCGGTGTGCCGACACAGCGCCGGGGCATCGAGCACGTGGTCGTAGTGGGTGTGGCCGACCAGCACGTCGTCCGCCCGCGGCAGCACCCGCCGGATCCGCTCGACGTCGGGGCGCAGCCGCCCGAACAGGGTCCGGAGCAGGCCGGGCCGGGTCACGAAGGGGTCGACGACGATCGTGTGCTGGCCCGCCCGCAGCTCGAAGCCGGCGGTGCCCAGGTAGCGCATGCGCAGGTCGCAGTCGGACTCGACCGGGTCCCGGTGGACCAGGGCGGGATCGACGCGGCGAAGCATGTCAGCGCACCCGGACGTCGTCGGCGTTGTCGGCGGTGCAGGGGGAATCGCCGCAGGGGTGTGCCACCACGCCGGGGTCGTCGCGGTCCAGGAAGCGCGCGGTCTGGGCCATGGTCGTCGCCCAGGTCCGCGGCGTGCCGTGGGCGCCGCTGACGTCTGCGGGGCGGTTGACCATGTCGGGGACGCCGAGCTGCGGGTCGAACTGGGCGAGCGCCGGACCGGACAGCGGGCCGGACGCGCTGTCGATGCCCGGCGGGGCGGTCACCGCGGGCTGCAGCAGGGTGGCCCCCACGCCGCGCACCAGCAGCTCGGTGGTGATGTTGGGGACCTGCTCGTCGCCGATGCTCTCCTGCCAGAGCAGGCTGCGGTCGGCGAGTTCGTCGGCGACGCAGGCGGGGTCTGCTTCGTCCCAGAAGAGCTGGCTGGCGGCGTAGAGGATCTGGCGGTCACGGGGGCTGGGCACGCCGTAGCGGACGAGGGTCTCGAACTGGGGCCAGTTGCTGGACCGCTCGAGCATGGTCGACCACGAGCTGCCGCCGACGTGGAGCACGGCGTGGGGGAGGTCGGGGTCCACGGCCATCAGCGTGGCGCCCTCGATGCCGCCGAGCGAGATTCCGTAGTACCGGAGGTTTGTGGCGTCGGGCAGCCCTTCGAACAGCGGATCATCGAGGAGGGCGCCCTCGACCAGCAGCCGGTGCAGGGCGACGTTGTTGGCGACGCCCTGGGCGAGCTTGTCGGTGAGCTCCGGGATGCGGCCGAAGTCGCTGCCGACGGCGATGGCCGTCGGCAGGTCGGTGTAGGTCAGGCCCCGCCAGGTCGTGGCGACGATGATGGCCCCGGCCTGGTCGGCGAGGGCGACGACGGCCGAGCTGTCCGCCGGGTCGGCGAGGTAGTCCGAGGGACGACTGAAGATGCCGTGTCCGAAGATCCACACCGGCACGGTGCCGGGTTCGGCGTCCCGAACGCTGTCCGGAATGTGGACGAACAGGTCGGCCTCGGCTTCCCCAGCCGGCCGCGGCAACCCGTCGGCGTCCAGCTCGAATGCGACATCGTCCACCAGGTAGCTGGCGACCGAGAACCGCCCTTCGGCCTGCTTCCAGGTGCCCGCTGGCAGGGGATCGCCCCCATCGACGCTCCACACCCGGTCGAAGTGGAATTCGCCGGGCTGCCCCACCCCGCCGACCAC
>RFKJ01000582.1 GCA_003694325.1 Deltaproteobacteria bacterium | reverse complement strand
GGGGTGGTACCGCAGGTCGCGGCCGTGCGCAGACGCCGCCAGCCACTGGAGCACGGCCTTGAGCGGGAGGTGGCCGCCGAAGGCTCCGCATCCCCAGTTGCCGGTGGCGATGGGGTTGCGCCGCCCGTCGGCGCCCGGCGAGAACCCGACCCAGGCCTTGGTCAGCTCCCGGTGGCGGAGGGCGGGGCGGAGCTGCACCGGCAGGTCGGCACCCCGGGGCATGGGGAGGGCGTCGAGCACGACGACGTCGACGTCCGGCGTGCCGTCGCCGTCCACCGGGGCCGGGTCGAGCCGGGGGCCGGCGTACCGGGCCGACCAGGCGTAGCCCTCCAGCCTCGCCACCAGCGGGGCGCCGTGGACGGTGATGGCCTCGTCATCGGACATCGCCGGACACAGCAGGGTCGTGGCCAGCAGGTCGGGCGACATCGCAAAGCGCAGCTCCTCCTGCACGCAGCCGCGGCCGAGGACGCCGCCGCCGGGGTAGCGGTTGGCGAAGTCGACCTGCAGGCAGCCGGTGGCCTCCTCGATGCCGGCATGGTCGGGCTGCAGCTCGAGCCGGCGCAGCGGCGCCGACATGGTGGTCCACCGGTGCAGGGACGGCGCCCCGACGGCGACCCGGCGCTCCAGGGACAGCCAGCCGCGGGGGGCGGCGCGGGCGGCGTCGGCCAGCCACTGCAACCAGCAGGACAGCTTGGCGACCACCGCCGGCAGGGGGTCGGCGAGGACGCGGTCGAGGCGGTTGGGGGGAAGCTCGGGGTGGACCGTCGCGGCGTCGGGGAGGGTGCCGAACAGCAGGTGGGCGCCCAGCCCGGCCATGGCCGCCCGGCGCAGGCGCAGGCGGGCCGGCCGCCCGGGGACCAGCAGGGGCACGCCGTCCGAAAAGTCGGTGGCGAGGTCGTGGATCCGGCCGGCGACCTGCGGCAGCAGGGTCTCGTAGAAGGCCCGCTCCAGGGCCGGGGTCTGCGCCAGGGCAGCGGCGAGGCCATCCACCGCTGCGGGACGGCCGCTCACGGTCCGTCGCCAGGCGGCGAAGGAGGCCAGGTCGCGGACGGTGGCCAACTCGCGGAGCCGCCGGGCGTCGAGCCGAGGACGGAGGAGGGGCGGGGTCACCGGCGCCCCTCGGCCCGGATCCGGTCCAGGACGGCGTGCCCGGTGGTCGACAGCCCGTCGGGGTCGAGGGCGGCCTCCATCTGGCGAAGCTCCTCGGCGGCTTCGTGGACCGCGACCCGGTCCGCGGGGTCGAGGTCGTGCCAGGCCGGGTGCCCCCGCACATGCCCGTCGGGGGTGGTGGGTCGCCAGGCGGTGAGGGCCTGCTCGATGAGGCGCAGCCGGTCGCGCATCACGGTGCCACCCCCTTGAGCGACACGCCCTGGGACCGCAGGCAGCGGGCCATGGCCAGGCGCGCCCGGCGCACGTTCTGCAGGAAGGTGTTGAGGGTCATGCCCGCTCGCTCGGCGAGGACGGCGTCCGGGGTGTTGCCGCGGCTGGCGATCCGCTCGCCGAGGGCGCGAGCGGGCCGGCGTGGGAGCTTGTCCCGGCACTGCTGGATGACCCGGCGCAGCAACGGGTCTGGCATCGGCGGCTTCTCGGCGTGGGTCGCGGCGAGCTGCTCCAGGCGGGCCACCTCGACTGGATCGACCCGGGCGCGGCGCAGCTCGCTGATGGCGCGGTTGCGGGCCACGCGCAGGCTGAACCGGAGCAGGCAGTCGGGGCGCCCGTCGGGGCGGATCCGGGGTGCCACCTGCCAGGCGGTCAGCAGGGCCTCCTGGACGACGGCCTCGGTGTCGACGTGGGCCGCAAAGCTCCGCAGGCTGCGGCGGAGCACCGGTTCGGCGCCGGCGACCCACCGGGAGAACGCCGCGGGGTCGCCGGCCACGATGCCGGGGAGGTGGGGATCGAGGTCGGACACCACCAGACCCTACACCCCCTCCACCTCCACTACCCGCACGGCCAGGCTGCGTTCACCCGAGGTGATGGTGAGCACCTGCAGGTCCTCGACCGCCACCGCCTCGGGTGGCGGGTCGAGGACCAGGCGGAGGACCTGCCCCGGGGTGGCCTCGCAGGCGCCGGTGGAGCGGTCGAGGAGGGCGCGCAGCGGCACCTCGAGGTCGCCGCGCAGCAGCCCGGTCACCGCTTCCCCCGGGTCCCAGGACAGGGGCCGGTCGACGGTGATCTCGAGCACCCACTGCCCACCGGCCAGGCGCGCCAGGCGCCCCCGGAGCACCGTCAGCGCCCGGAGCATGGTGGACCGCTGCTCGAAGAGCCGGGTCCGCCGCGCGGACGGGGGCGGGGGCGCCGATGCCGGCAGGCGCCGGCGCGGCGGTGCCGCGGCAGGTGCCGAAACCGGCGGGGAGGGGATGCCTCGGCAGGGCCGGAGCCCGAAGCCGAGGGCGTCGGTGCCATGGGGCAGGAGCTGGGGAACCGTCTCCCGGCGGCTGGGGGCCCCGGGATCGACGGTCCGGGTCTCGCTCACCGCGATCCACGAGGTCCGGCGCGTCACGATGCGGTAGTCGAGCCCGAGCTGCTCGACCTGCTCGTCGGCGGGCCGCCCGATGTGGGCCTCCTCCAGCTCGGTGGTGTCGACCGCGGCGCGACCGTAGAGGGTGATGACCGCCGGGCTGCCCGACCCGGGCGGGACGGCGGGGACCACGACCTGCTGGGACCACGAGCCGTCGGGGGTGTGCCCCTCGACCCGCAGCCTGCCCCCCTCCGGCCGCAGGCGGAGGGGGATCCGGACCGGGGCCCCGGCCATGAGATCGGGCAGGCGGTGCAGGGCGGTGTCGATCAGCGCATCCCCCGACAGGCGCAGGTCCACGACGAGGGGACGGGCGGTGTGGGCGACCAGCGTCGCCGCCGCGGTGGTCGGATCCTCGTCCAGGCCGATGACGGCCTCGACGCCACCGCCGGCCCGGGCGGCTCCGGCGGTCAGGGTGCGGTTGACGCTGCTGCCGATCCCCAGGGTGTGCACGCGGCTGCCGCGCGGCAGGTTGCGGGCGATCTCGCCGATGATCTCGGCCTCGAAGCCGATGAGCCCATCGGTGACCAGGATGATCTGCCGCCGGGCCTCGTCCCGGACGGTGGCCAGGGCGGCGAGGATCCCGTCGCGCATCTCGGTGCCGCCGCCGGCCCGGAGGCGGTCGACCCAGGCGATGGCGGCCTGCCGGTTGTCGGCGGTGGCGGCCACCGGGCGGCTCCGCCATCGGCGGGGGCGGTTGGAGAACTCGATCATCTCGATGGTGTCGGTGTCGCCCAGCGACTCGATCAGGGCGCGGGTGACGGCGGCGGCCTGGGCGAGGGGCGCCCCGGCCATGGAGCCGCTCGTGTCGAGGAGCACGACGAGGTCCCGGGCCACCGTCGCCGGGGGGACCGACGGAGGCACCAGGCACAGCAGGCCGTGCGTCCAGCGGGAGATGCCCCGCGCCGGCTCGGCGCGCGCGAGGTCCAGGGCGAGCCCGGGTGCGGGAGCGGCCACCGGCCAGGTCACGACCACGTCGCGATCCAGCGGGGCCCCCTCGGGCGAGGCGAGGTGGTGGTGTCCGGCATCGGAGCGCAGCGGGTGGCTGCTGCTCGTCACCGGGCCGGTCGTGGGGTCGCGCAGGTCGAGGTCCAGGTGCAGGCGTGCGCCGGTGTCGTGGTCGGCGACGTCCACCGTCACGCGGTCCTCGTCGGCGACTCGGGCCGAATCGCCCAGGTACCGCGGGGCGACGGTCGTGGGGAACCGCCACTGCCAGGCCCCGCGTGGCCGCCACTGCAGGCGCTGGTCGAGCAGCAGCTCGCAGACGACCTCGCTGTGGGGCGGCACGTTGCCGACCTCCTGGGTGAACAGGCTGCTGCGTTCCTCCTCGAGCAGCGCCGCGGTGCGGCCCTCGACCAGCGCCTCCTCGAATCGCTGCCGGGCGGCCTCGCGGCGCTCGACGACGCCTTCGACCCGCCGGTCGGCCAGCTCGAAGGCGTAGCCGCTGACGGCGGCGTCGACGGGCAGCGGAACCTGCCAGGTGACCCGGAGGGGGTCGGCGGTGGGGTTTTCGAAGTGGTGGCGGACCCGGACGCGGGCCAGGCCGGCGCAGGCGTCCACCGCGATGTCGACGCGGCGGAGCGGCAGGATGCGACCATCGACGCTGACCAGGCG
>RFKJ01000581.1 GCA_003694325.1 Deltaproteobacteria bacterium | reverse complement strand
GGACAAGGTCACCGGCGCGGCCCGGTACACCGTGGACGTGGCGCTGCCGGACATGCTCGTCGGCGCCTTCCTACGCTCGCCCCACGGCGCAGCCACGCTGGTGTCGATGGACACCACCGCCGCCGAGGCCCTCGACGGGGTCCACGCGGTGGTCCGGTTCGTCGATGACGGGGGCGCCATCCGGTTCGCCGGCCAGGAGCTGGCGGCGGTGGCCGCCGCGGACGCCGACACGGCGCGGGCCGCGCTGCGCAGCATCGAGGTCCGGTACGACGTCCGCCCCCCGGTCATCGGCATCGACGCCGCGCGGGCCGAGGGGGCGCCCCCGGTCTACGGCGAGCGGGGCGGCAAAGGGGCGCCCAGCGCATCGGAGGGGCCGGTGCTGGGCGCGAAGTGGTCGGGCAACCTGCGGGGACCGACCAGCAGCAGCATGCTCGGGAAGCCCAGGGCCGCCGACAGGCGCCTGGACCTGGCCCGCCAGGAGGGTCGGGTGGTCGAGGGCAGCTACCGCACGCCCTGCCAGCTCCACACGGCGCTGGAGCCCCACGCCGCCGTGGCCTGGTGGCACGATCCGCCCGAGGACCTGCCCCGCGGCGAGGTTCCCCGGGCCTCGGTGGACCTGTACGCCAGCACCCAGTCGGTCCACGACCTGGCCGCGGATGTCGCCCAGGCCTTCGGGCTGCGGGCCCGCGACGTGCACGTCCACGCCGAGCACGTCGGGGGCGCATTCGGCGCCAAGGTCGGCCTGTCCATCGAAGCGCGGGCGGCCATCGCCCTGTCCCGCGCCTCCGGCCGTCCGGTGAAGATCGTGCTCGATCGCGCCGAGGAGCTGGCGGTGGGGGGGTATCGCCCGGCCCAGCAGATCGACGTGGCGCTGGCCGCCACCGCCGACGGGGACTTCGACGCCCTGGGTTGGACCGGCTTCGCCGACTCCGGGGTGGCCGTCGGCATGAACACCGGGATGGTGGCCCGGCTGCTGTACCCCAGCGACGCCAAGCGCCTCGTCGACTACGACGTCGTGACCAACGCCCCCCCCGGCAAGCCGTTCCGCGGGCCGGGCGGCCCGCCGGCGATGTTCGCCCTCGAGCAGAGCGTCGACGCCCTGGCCGCCAGGCTCGGTGTCGACCCCCTCGCCCTGCGCCGCAAGTGGGACGCCCACGAGGCGCGGCTGCGGTTGTACAACTGGATCGAGGCGCAGCCGGCGTGGCGCCGGCGCGGCGGGGACAAGGGGGCGGGCCGCTACCGGCGCGGCGTCGGGGTGGCCTGTGGGAGCTGGTTCACCTTCGTCCAGCGCAGCGCCGAGGTGATGCTGGAGGCCACCGCCGACGGCGTGGTGGCGTCCTCAGCCTGCCAGGACATGGGCAACGGTTCCCGCACGGTGGTTGCCACCGCGGTCGCCGAGGTCCTGGGCCTGGAGCCGACGGAGGTCACCGTCCGGTTCGGCCACTCCGACGACGTCCCGGGGGTGGCCAGCGCCGGCAGCCGGACGGCGGTCAGCATGGGGCCGGCCGCCACCGACGCCGCCCAGCGGCTGCTCGAAGAACTGGCGGCCGCCGCGCGGCACGAGCTGGACTGGGACGACGCCGCCCCGGTCACCGGCGGGGTGATGGCCGGCGGCGAGTTGCACCCCTGGCAGGACCTCGTCGCCCGGCTCGGTCCGGTGAGCGTCGTCGGTCGGCGCCGCCGGGACCCCGAGGGCTACTTCCTGCCCTTCGCCGCCGGGGGCATCAGGGTCGGCAAGCACCTCGGCGGGGCCGTGCAGCTCAGCGAGGTCGAGGTCGACACCTGGACCGGTCGGGTGCGGCTGCTGGAAGCCTGGGTGGGCATCGGGGTCGGGCGCATCAAGACGCCGGCGGCGGCGCTCAGCCAGGTCCGGGGCGGGGTGATCCAGGCGCTGGGCTACGCCCTCTACGAGGAGCGGCGGCTCGATCCGGCCACCGGCCAGCTCCTGACCCGGGGCATGGATGACTACCGGATCCCCGGCATCGGGGACGTCCCGCCGATCCACGTCCGGTTCGACGAAGAGGGGTTCGACGGGATGGCGGGCCGAGGCATCGGCCTCGCCGAGCTGTGCACCCTGCCGGGATCGGCGTCCATCGCCAACGCCGTCCACGACGCCATCGGCTGGCGGCCCACCGAACTGCCCATCCGGCCCGACCGGATCCTGGAGGCGCTGTCGTGATCACCTTTCCCAAGACGGTGGCCGCCGCCGCCACCGGCGCTCGTTCGGCCCGGGTGCGGGCTGGCGGCACCGACCTCCAGGAGCTGCGCAGCACCGGCGTGGTGGCCGGGGACATCGTCGACCTGCGCGACGTGCCGGGCCTGGGCGGGATCGCCGAGGACGGTGTCGAGCTGCACGTCGGCGCCCGCGTGACGATCGCGGCGCTGGCTGTGCATCCCGTCGTCACCCAGCGGATGCCGGGCCTTGCCCAGGCCGCCGCCGGCCTGGCCACACCGCAGATCCGCAGCCGCGGGACCGTGGCCGGCAACCTGCTGCAGCAGGTGCGGTGCTGGTACTACCGCAACCCGCACCTGCAATGCGCCAAGAAGGGGGGGGCCACCTGCCTCGCCCGCCAGGGCGATCACCTCTTCCACGTCGCCTGGGACAACGGGCTCTGTGCTGCGCCCCACCCCTCGACCCTGGCGGTGGCCCTGCAGGCCTACGACGCCCAGGTCGAGCTGGACGACGGCAGCCGGCTGGACATCCCGGCGCTGCTCGGCGACGGCAGCGACCCGCGCCAGACCCACGCCCTGCCGGCCGGCCGCATCGTCACCGCGGTGCACGTCCCCCTGGTCGAGGAGGGAGAGCACGGCGCCTACGGCCGGGCCATCGCCCGGGCCCGCGCCGAGTGGCCGCTCATCGAGGTCGTGGCCCGCCTGCGGCTGGACCGCCGGAACCGGGTCCAGGAGGCCCGGGTGGTCGCCGGCGCGATGGCCAACCGCCCCCGGGAGCTGTCCGCCGTCGCCGAAGCCCTGCTCGGCCAGGAAGCCCGCGACGAGGTCCTGCTGGCGGCCGCCGCGCTCGCCCGCGAGGGTGCCCGGCCGCTGCCGGCGACCGGCTACAAGGTCAAGCTGGTGGCGGGCATCGTCGCCGACGTGCTGACCCGGGCCCGGGACGGCGCCGGGCAGGAGGCGGAGTGACCATGCGACTGTGCGCGAACCTGCGGTGGAAGGGGTGGTACAGCCAGCGGTGGCCGACGCCGGAGGCGCTGGCCGCAGCCCTGCAGACCGCCGATTCCCAGTTCTCCTGCCTGGCCTCCTGCCAGCCCTGGGGTCCCGACGATGGCCTCGTCGAACCCGGGGCCTGCCAGCCGGGACGGGCCTGCTTCTCCCCGTCGTCCCGGGACCCGGGGGGACGCCGGGCCTGACGCGGTCGCCGGACCGCCCCGGTGGCCTCAGCCGGCCGTCCACCCGCGGAGCAACGCGGCCAGGGTCTGTTCCAGCTCCCCGCCCGGTGCCAGGGGCAGCGGGGGCGCGTCGCTGTCGGCAAGCTGCCCGGTGGTGAGCAGCACGCCGACGACCACGGCCATCACCCGCCGCAGGAGGCGGCGGCCGTCGCCGGGTGCCGGGGCCGGCAGCAGGGACTCGAGGCGATGGCCGAGGGGCGTGGCCAGGGCTGCCCACCGGGTCGTGAACTCCTCGACGGCGGCCGGACCCAGGTCCGGGTTCATCGCCGGCAGGGCGACGGTGAGCAGCCGCGGCAGGCGTCGCCGGCGGGCGAGGGTGGACACGACCGCGGCAGCCACCGCCCCGGGGTCACGGTCGGTGGACTCGAGCGCCCCGTCCAGGGCGCCCATCCACAGCCGCAGCTCCTCGAGCAGCAGGGCGAGGAAGATCTCCTCCTTCTTCTGGAAATACAGGTACAACGTGCCCTTGGCCAGGCCGACCTCCCGGGCCA
The DNA here is from genome assembly GCA_003694325.1 of Deltaproteobacteria bacterium. Classification (GTDB taxonomy): domain Bacteria; phylum Myxococcota_A; class UBA796; order UBA796; family UBA2385; genus J125. The sequence continues at coordinate 1,268 of RFKJ01000581.1, read as the reverse complement.
GGCCGGCCATGGTCAACGAATCCGGGACCCCCGCCCCCCGGTCGAACAGCCGCCCGGCGGCCAGCAGGATCTGGGTGCGGCGGGCCGCCTTCTCGGCGGCGGCGCGGGCGCGCTGGCGGGCCAGACTTCCTCCGGGCGGCTCGGCGTGGCGGGCGGGCGACGTCACCGACGGGTCGCGCCGCCTAGCGGTCCTCGATGTCGACCCGCAGGTCGATGGTGCCGATGTTCTGCTTTCCGTTGTCGCAGCCCTCGGGGTCGATGATGATGTCCTCGCTGGTCGACAGGGTGTACACCCCGTCGACCAGCTCGAGGATCCCCAGGGAGTACCAGTTCCACTGGTCGTCGGGGGCAAACAGCTCGCGCTGGGTCTCGTTGAGGAAGACCAGGCCGAGGGTCGCGGTGGAGGGGAGGGGCTGTCCCAGCTTGCTCGAGCAGGTGTCCTGGGTGTAGGTCAACGGGCCCTGGTAGGTCCGATCGCAGTCGGCACAGGTCTGCTGCGGATCTTCGATGCGGGAGAGGGGACCGCCCCCGACGGTGTGGCAGTCGCCGATCTCCACGTCGTACTCGATTCCCACCAGCTCGCAGGTGATGGTGTTGCCCCAGAAGTCGATGACGGTGTCGTAGCGGATGCTGTCGGGGAGGTTGCAGGACCAGTGGTCCGCGCAGTCGCTGTCCTCGCAGTCGATGGCGCCGTCGCCGTCATCGTCGGCGCCGTCCTCGCAGTCGGACTCCACCGCCGGCTCGCTGCCCCCGTCGGTCTGGCCGCCGTGGCCGGCATCGCCGGGGGCACCACCATGGCCGGTGTCGTCGGCGCGATCGCCGCAGGCCCCCAGCAGGATCAGTCCCAGCAGGGGGGGAAGGGTTCGGCAGGTCGGCATGCTCGTCTCCGCGCCCCGCAGCCTACACCAGGTCTGCAGTCCGGCGCAGCCGGCGCGCAGGCCGGGTGCGGGGGCGGGGCGGTCAGCGCCCGATGCTGCCGATGAGCGGGTAGGGTTCCTCCCACTCGCCCTTGTTGGCCTTGATCGCCGCCAGGATGCTGAGCACCACCAGCAGGAAGCCGATTCCGCACGTTGCGCCGCCGATGATCCAGGCGATGAGCTGGAAGACGGTGGCCTGCAGGGCGTGGTAGGCGACGAAGCGGCTGGTGTCCTTCTTGATGAGGTAGATCACCAGCGGCCCGAGGACGGGGGCGATGAACACCAGCAGGTGCGCCACCAGCGCGAGGGTGCGCTCCTCGCTGGTGGTCTCGCCGCCGAAGGTCAGTTCGG
>RFKJ01000580.1 GCA_003694325.1 Deltaproteobacteria bacterium | reverse complement strand
GTTCGCGGCGATCCTCGACGCGCGGCCGGACATCGAGGTCGTCAACCTGGGGGCGCCGGCCATGGATTCCTTCGAGCTGGTGCGCCTGGCCGCCCAGCTCTCCCCCGTCCCCCACGACCTCCTCGTCGTCTACACCGGGCACAACGACTACGGAAACACATGGTTCCAGGGCCGGTTCGGCGACATCGGCGCCGGGATCACCGCCCGGCTGGACGCGGCGCTGTCGCGGACCCAGCTCTACAGCCGGCTGCGGGCCATGCTGCGGCCGCCCACCGGCAGCCCCGTTCCGCTGGGCCCCGGGGATCGCCGGGCCCTGGACCCCCGGCAGCGCCAGGCCACCACCGACAACCTCGCCCGCAACCTGCGCCGGATCGCCTGGATCAGCCAGCGCCGCGGCGTGCCGGTGGTGCTCGTCACCCCGGCCAGCAACTTGTTCGTCCGGCCCCAGGGTCGCGACCATGGCGGCGCCGACAGCGCCGTGGCCCACTGGAAGGCCGGCATGCAGGCATCCGACCCCGCGGTCGCCACGATGGAGCTGCGAGCGGCCCGGGACCTCGACCCGATCCCCCTTCGCGCTCCCGGCGAAGCGGCCGAGGCGGTTCGGAGCGTGGCGCGGGAGACCGGCGCCCTCCTCGTCGATGCCGAGCGACACCTGCCCCGGGACCCCCGTGCCGACGCGCCGGCCGCCACGCTGTTCGTCGACCTGGTCCACTTCTCGGCCGAGGGGCACGAGGCCATGGCCCGCCTCCTGGAGCCGGTGGTCGTGGCGACGCTCACCGGCACCGAGGCGCCCTGATCGTCCGGTCCGCCCCCGGCCCCGGCCTCTCGACCGCGGCTCCTCGGCCCGGCGGTCGTCACACGGTCGTGGCCGCTCCGTGGTTGACGCCCGCCCGGGGTACCGGGTACCTCCCCGCCCACGTCGGCCCGTCGCCGGCCGGAGGTCAGCCATGCGCTACAAGCGAATCCTGTTCAAGGTCAGCGGTGGAGCGCTGGCGGGAAGCAACGGCATGGGCTTCGACCCGGCCGCCCTCGACCACATCTGCAAGCAGATCCTCGCCCCCCGGGAGATGGGCATCGAGGTCGCCGTCGTGGTAGGCGGCGGCAACATCTTCCGCGGCAAGGTCGCCGACGACTGGGACATCGAGCGGGCCGAGGCCGACAGCATCGGCATGCTCGGCACGGTGGTCAACGCCATCCTGCTGCGTACCGCCCTCAACGCCCGCGGCCCCTACGAGGCCCGCTGCATGACCGCGATCCGCATGGAGGCCGTCGCCGAGCCCTTCATCCGGCTGCGGGCCATCAAGCACCTCGAGAAGGGCTACATCGTGATCTTCGGCGGCGGCATCGGCCAGCCCTACGTCACGACCGACTACACCGGCGTGCAGCGGGCCATCGAGACCCGCTGCGATGCGGTCCTCATCGCCAAGCAGGGCGTCGACGGGGTCTACACCGCCGACCCCAACACCGACCCCACGGCCCGCCGGTTCAAGACGCTGCGGCTGGACGAAGCCATCGAGCAGGACATCCGGGTCATGGACCAGTCGGCCATGCTGCTGGCCCGCGATCACGGCCTTCCGCTGCACGTCTTCGACTTCGACAAGCCCGGCTGCGTGCAGCGCATCTGCCAGGGAGAGGACGTCGGCACGCTGCTCAACGCCCACACCGAGACCACGCTGTTCGACTGACCGCCCCCGCCGGTTCCCCGTCGACCGCCACCCGGGAGGGCGAGGTGCAGCCACTTCCCGTCGACGCGATCCTCGGCGACCTCCAGGCGGCCGTGCGCGGCGGCGGGGCCGCGGTCCTGGTGGCCCCCACCGGCAGCGGCAAGAGCACCCGGGCGGCCCCGGCCCTGCTGGACGTGGTGCCGCCGGACCAGGGCGTGCTGCTGCTGCAACCGCGCCGGGTGGCCGCCCGCCTGCTCGCCGCCCGCATCGCCACGGAGCGCGGGGTCCGGCTCGGGGACGAGGTCGGCTACCGCGTGCGGTTCGACCACCGGGTGTCCCCGCGGACCCGGCTGGAGCTGCTCACCGAGGGGCTGTTGACCCGACGGATCCTCGACGACCCGCTCCTGGACGGCAGCGGCGGGTGGGGACGCCCCGTCGGCGCCGTCGTCCTCGACGAGCTGCACGAGCGCAGCCTGCACACCGACCTGTGCCTGGCCCTGCTGCGCGAGGTCCGGCAGGTCCGGGAGGACCTCGTGGTCGTCGCGATGTCCGCCACCCTCGACCCGGGGCCTGTGGCCGCCTTCCTCGGGGCGACCACGCTGCGGGCCGAGGGGCGCAGCTACCCGGTCGACATCGAGCACCAGGGCCCCGACCTGCATCCCGGGGACCGGGAGCTGCCGCACCGGGTGGCTGCCGCGGTCCGCGACGCGCTGGCCCGCGTTCCCGACGGCGACGTCCTCGTCTTTCTTCCCGGCGCGCCCGAGATCCGGCGCTGTGGCGAGGCCCTGGCCGGCACCCTGCCGGCCGGCACTGCCGTGCTGCCCCTGCACGGGCGGCTGCCCCTGGCCGCGCAGGACCGGGCGCTGCGCCCGGCGGACCAGCTCGGGCTGCGGCGCAAGATCGTGCTCAGCACCAACATCGCCGAGACCTCCCTGACCCTGCCCGGGGTGCGGGTGGTCATCGACAGCGGCCTGGCGCGCCAGCCGGTGCTGGACCCGGCGACCGGCCTGGAACGGCTCCACACGGTCCTGGTGAGCCGGGCCCGCGCCGACCAGCGTGCCGGACGGGCCGGACGGGTCGCCCCGGGGCTCTGCATCCGCCTGTGGACGGCGCTGCAGCACGCGCGGCGGGCCGCCGCCGACCCGCCCGAGATCGAGCGCCTGCACCTGGCCGGCGCCGCGCTCTCGGTCCACGCCTGGACCGGTGACCCCGACAGCCTGTCGTGGCTGCAGCCACCCCCGCAGGCCGCCTGGAGGCAGGCCTGCACCGAGCTGGCATCGCTCGGTGCCATCGACGAGCGCGGGATCACCGAGCGCGGTCGAGGGATGCTGGCGCTGCCGACCGATCCACCCCTCGCCGCGGTCCTGCTGGCGGCGCGCGACGACGGCCAGCTTCCCCTGGCCTGCGCCCTCGTCGCGCTCATCGCCGAGCCCGACGCCTGGCCGGCCGGCTCGTCG
>RFKJ01000579.1 GCA_003694325.1 Deltaproteobacteria bacterium | reverse complement strand
GCGCTGCAGCGCGCCCTCGCCGACGTCGATCCCGACTCCCTCACCCCCCGCGCCGCGCTGGACCTGGTCTACCGCCTCAAGGCGCTGGCCGCCGAGGAGCCGTGAGCGCGCTGCTGCTGGTGCTGGCGTGGATCCTGCCGGCGACGGCCGGCCGGCTCACCGGTGTTCGGACCTTCACCGCGCCCGGCCAGGCCCGGATCCTGTTGATCCTCGACGACGGGGCGGTGGACGACCCGCTGACCACCCGGGCCACGCCGCCCATGGGATCCATCCCGGCCCGGGGCGTCACCTGGGTCGGGGGGGCCACCGTGGGCGAGGAGCTGCCGGTGGAGATCCCGGTGGACAGCGACGGGGTCCGGCGGCTCCTCGTCGCCCAGGTCGGGGACGGGGTCCAGATCACCGCCGAGCTGGACGACCCCCGCGAGGTCCGGGCCGAGCGCCTCGACGCCCGCGGGGTGATGGTGGACCTCATCGCCCGAGGCCCCGTCGCTCCGGATCCGGCCGCCGACGGCGGCCATGCCGCAGGCAGCCCGGTCGGTGGCGGAGCGGGGGAGGGGAGCCTGCCCTCCCGGGACCAGCTTCGGGCGGTGCTCCAGGGTGCCTCCCCGACCCTCGACCTGTCGACCCCGCCGCGTTCCCGCCCGGTGATCGTCCTGGACGCCGGCCACGGGGGGTGGGATCATGGGGCCGTCGGAGTGACCGGCACCCGGGAAGCCGACATCACCCTGCAGCTCGTCCGCCGGACCCGCACCGCGCTGCTCCGGCGCATCGACGCCGATGTCATCCTCACGCGCGACAGCGACCGGTTCCTGTACCTGACCGAGCGGGCGCGCATCGCCAACAACGCCGACGCCGACGTGTTCATCTCGATCCACGCCAACGCCGCCCCCGGCCCGGCCGCCTGGGGGATCGAGACCTACAGCATGGACACGGCCTCCGACAAGGGCGCCGCCCGGGTCGCCGCCCGAGAGAACGCCATCGCCTGGGAGGACGGAGGAGAGGACGGGCCCGACCTGCTCGCCGCCCAGCTCATCACCGCCGGGACCATGCGCCTGAGCAAGGAGCTGGCCGCCGAGGTCCAGGCAGGCGTCTGCCGCCACCTCTCGGTGGTCTACGGCGCCGACAACGTCCGCGACCTGGGCACGAAGACCGCCCTGTTCACGGTCCTGACCCGGACCCGGATGCCGGCGATCCTGTTCGAGTCGAGCTTCGTCTCCCACCCGGTGGACGAGCGCCGGCTACGGGCCCCGCACTGGCAGCAGGCCGTGGCCGAGGCGCTGGCCGACGCCATCGTGCACTGGCTGGACCGCCAGGGAGACGCGCCCCCGCCGGCGGCGGGCCCCACACCCGAGTCGCCCCCGGCCGTCACCGCCACGGGGTCCTGGGGGGGGCGCCCATGACCGCCGCAGCCGGAGGCACCGACACCCCCATCGACCACGCCATCGAGGGATTCCTCAACGTCTGCCGGGTGGAGCGGGGCCTGGCCGACAACACCCTGGAGTCCTACCACCGCGATCTGTCCGATCTGCGGCGTTTCCTGGTCGCGCGCGGCATCCGCGATCCCCGGCAGGTGGAATCCGAGCACCTCTCCGACTGGATGCTGAGCCTCGCCGATCGCGGCCTGGCCGCCAGCAGCCGGGCCCGCCACCGGGTGAGCATGCGGCGCCTGTTCCGCTACCTCCTCGACGAAGGCATCATCGAGCAGGATCCGGCGGCGCGGATCGACGCCCCGACCACCCGCCGGCCGCTGCCGACGGTGCTCAGCGAGGCCCAGGTCGAGGCCATCCTGGCCGCGCCGGACCGGTCGACGCCTCTGGGGTTGCGCGATGCGGCGATGATCGAGCTGCTCTACGCCACCGGCCTCCGGGTCAGCGAGCTGGTCGGCCTTCCGCGGCGGGCGGTGCACGACGGGTGGCTGGTGGTCCAGGGCAAGGGGGGCAAGGAGCGGCTGGTGCCCTACGGCGACCGGGCCGCCCTGGCGCTCCGCGCCTGGCTGGACAGCCGGGAGGATCGCGAAAACCCCTGGGTCTTCGTCACCGGCCGGGGCCGGCCCATGACCCGCCAGAACTTCTGGGCCCGGCTGCGCCGCTACGCGGTCCAGGCCGGGGTACGGGCCCGGGTCACGCCCCATGTCCTGCGCCACGCCTTCGCGACCCACCTGCTGACCCACGGGGCCGACCTCCGCGCGGTCCAGGCGATGCTCGGCCACGCCGACATCTCCACGACCGAGATCTACACCCACGTCGCCAACGAGCGGCTGCGCCAGCTCCACGCGGCCCACCACCCCCGCGGATCCGGACATGACTTACCATAATATTCCTTATCGGAAGTTGTCGGTCATCGCCCTGGTGATGGCCTGCACGCCTTCGCACCGCGCCTTCGTCGCGCCGGACCATGGCCTGCTGGCCGACCCCGAGACCCTGACCCTCGGGCCGGCCACGATGGATGGCGTGGCCGCCGGCGTGGTCCAGGTCACCAACGCCGGACTCGATCCCATCGCCCTGGACGTCGCCGTCGACGGCCCGGGGTTCAGCGTGGAGCCCCCCTCCGTCGCCGAGCTGCCCCCCGGCAGCGCGGTGTCGCTGTACCTGCGGTTCGCCCCGCAGAGCGCCGCGGTGGCCGACGGCACCTTGTACGTCGGCGAGGAGCCGGTGGCGACGCTCATCGGGCTGGCCGACCCGGACGGCGACGACGACGGGGACACCCACCCGGCAGCCGGCGGCGACGACTGCGACGACACCGACCCCGACATCGGGCCGAGCAGCCCGGAGGTCTGGTACGACGGCGTCGACCAGGACTGCGATGGCAACGACGACGATGCCGACCGGGACGGCTACCCCGTGGACGAGGACTGCGACGACCACGACGGCCAGGTCCACCCCGGCCACGCCGACGGGCCGGACGGGGTCGATGAGGACTGCGACGGGATCGCCGACGAGGACGGCGCGGAGAGCGGCACGGCCCTGCTTACCGAGCTGTTTCCGGAAAACCCTTCGAAACCAGAAGGTTCAGACGAATACATCGAGCTTTGGTTGAAGGATGGGCGCAGCCTGGAGGGCTGGGAATTGCACGCCGAATCGGGCACCGGCACGCTCCACCAGGTGGCCGAGCCCGGGGCGGAGATCGTGCTGCTGTGCTCCGAGGCACTCCTCGACGAGCAACCGGACTGCGGCGCGACGGTCGACCCCTGGCCGCGACTGGATCGGCAGTCGGACAGCATCGCGCTGGTGGCCGCCGGGGTGACCGTCGACACGCTGCGCTGGACGGGGATCTGGGGACTGGACGGCCAGCACCTCCAGCTCGACTGGAGCCGGATCACCGCCGGGGAGGTCACCGACGCGACCAACGATCCCCGGTCGGCGTGGTGCGCCGCCCCGGCGACCCCGGCCGAGGAGAACCGCACCTGCCCCTGACCGGGAGTCGCGGCCCTCCCCTCCCCCTGCGGAGCCGTCCCCTCACCGCGCAGACCCGGCGTCTCCCTCGTCGGCCACCGGCGGAGCCGACGAACGCCGCCCGCCGGCCGGCGGCGGCGGCAGCGTGAGCCCGACGACCTCCTCGACGAAGGTGCGCAGCAGCTCGTTGGCCGGGCGGCCGTCGCGGTGGCTCTCCAGCCGGCGGCGGGCCTCCTCCTCCCCGAACAGGCGGCCATATTCGTCGTAGTAGCGGAGGAAACGCTGGCGGTTGGCCTCGGCGTCCAGCTCGGGGTGGAACTGGGTGGCGTAGACGGGCGCCCCGGGAATGGTCGCCGCCTGGTAGGGGCAGGCCGCGCTGCGGGCGAGGTGGACCAGGGGACGCGGCAGGGTGGCCGCCCGGTCCTTGTGGCCGAGCTGGGCCACGAACCGCCGCGGCAGGGTCCCGAACAGCCGGTCGTCCATGCCGGCGTCGGTCAGTTCCAGGTCGTAGCTGCCGACCTCGGCGTTGTCCGGGTCGGCGACGATCTCTCCGCCCAGCCCGAGGACGAGCGCCTGGAACCCGAAGCACGAGGCGAACAGCGGGCGACCGGTGATCGCCATCGAGGCGACGGCGTCCACGAACCGGCGGATGGAGGGGTGATCGTCGAGCACCGAGTACTCGCCGGCGCCGCCGACGAGGACGATGTCCGCCTCCCGCGCGCCGGCGAGCGGATCCTCGACGAGGATGTCCACCGGCCGGATCCAGTGCCCCGGCACCCCCAACTGCCGGGCGAAGGCATCCAGCTCGTCGCGGCGTGACGGGTCATCGGGGTTGCGGGCCTGCAACAGGGCGAATCGAATGGTCATCGCGG
>RFKJ01000578.1 GCA_003694325.1 Deltaproteobacteria bacterium | reverse complement strand
GAGGAGGAGCAGGCCCAGCAGGATCGACGTGGAGAGAATGGCGGCCAGCAGCACCTGGAGCAGCGCCAGCAGCAGCGCCGTGCGGTCGTCGGCCGCCGACCGCCCGGTCCATGCCCGGTGGACCTGGAGGGCGCCGACGAGGCCGACGCCGACGCCGACCGGCGCCAGGCCGGCGAACAGGAGGATGAGGCAGCTCACCAGGACGGAGGTGTTCACCACCCGCCAGCGGGCCTCCGCCGCCGGCGTGGAGCGGCCCCAGCGCCGACCGACGAGGACGCCGGCCATGGTGGCCAGCGACAGCCCCGCCACCGCCCCCCCGGCGAGCAGTCCTGCTGCCGTGGCCGTCAGGACCGCCCACAGGGTGACCCGACGGCGGAGCCGCCGCAGGGCCTGTCCGGGCCTCGGGTCGGTCCGCCCGGTCATCCGTCACCCCCCGGGGACGACGCCGACCGCCCCGTCCCGCCGTCGGCGGGCGGCGCCAGGGCGAGGCGGGTCAGCAGGTGACGCCGCCAGGCATCGCCGGTCCGCGGCTCCAGGCGCTGATCATCCAGCCACAGGCCCACTGCGTCGCCGCGGCGCATGTGGCGCTCGATCTCCCCGACCGCCCGCGACAACGCCCGCTCGCGCCGCTCGCCCTCCCCGGGCTCCACCCGGACCACGATCCGCGGGGCGCCCACCCCCTCCCGCTGGACGACCATCGGCCGCCCGGTCCGGGCCGTGGTCGGCCAGTGCAGGTCCCGCAGCGGGTCCCCCGCCTGGTAGCGGCGCAGGGCCTGGAAGTCCCCGTCGCGACCCGGCCGCCGGACATCCCGCCAGGCCCCGCCCGGTACCAGGGCCGGCACGCTGTTCCGTCCCGGAGCCGGCGCGGGGTAGACCAGCACCTCGGCGGGGAGGGGCAGGACCACCCACCGCCGGACCAGGCCGAAGGGGAAGTCGCTGGACACCCGCACCCCCACCAACCGGTGCAGGCCCCGCCGGCGAAACCGCCACCGCGCCGGAGCCGCGGCCCGCTCGCCGGGCGCGATGGCCGCGAACAGCGCGTGGGCGCCCCCGGCGTCCAGCTCCTCGACGTGCACGGTGCCCGCGAAGACCCGTCGCCGCGCGTTGACGACCACGAAGCGACCGACCGCATCCTGGCCGGCGTACAGCTCCCCCGGCAGCTCCCGCCGGACCGAGAGTCCCCGCAGGTTCAGCTCCGCCAGGAGGTTGCTGATCAGCAGCACCGAGAGCTGCCCGGAGAGCACGGCGTAGAGCAGGTTGTCGCCGGTGTTCACCGCGGCGACCAGCACCCCGGCCAGCAGCACCACGAAGCCCACCCCGGCCCGTGTCGGCCGCACCCGGATCCGCCGACGCCACCGACGCGCCCATCGCCGGCGCAGCCCCGCCGGCAGCCGGCGCCGGAGGGGGTCCGCGAGGTGGGCCAGGACGGGGATCACGGCCGGCGACTCACGGCGGTGGCGGCAGGTCCCACAGCAGGGCCTCGACCGCCTGGCGCGCCCCCTCCCCCGGCGGCCCGGTCTCGGCCCGCGGCACCACCCGGTGCGCTAGGACCGGGACGGCGAGGACCCGGATGTCCTCGGGCACCACGTAGTCGCGCCCCCGCGCCAGGGCCAGGGCCTTGGCCGCCCGGTACAACGCCGCCGCCCCCCGGGTGCTCACGCCGCGGACGAACCGGGCATCGCCCCGGGTCCGCTCCACCAGCTCCAGCAGGTAGTCCTCGACCTCGGGGTGCACGCCGACCGCGTCGACGGCGGTGGTGAGCCCGAGCACGTCTTCGGCCGACACCGCGGGCTCCACCGGTCGGTCGACTCCCCCGGCCCGCCGCAGGATCTGCCGCTCGTGCTCCCGGTTGGGGTAGCCCATGGACAGCCGGATCAGGAAGCGATCGAGCTGGCTGTCGGGGAGCGGGAAGGTGCCGTGGAAGTCGTGGGGGTTCTGGGTGGCCAGGACGGTGAACGGACGCGGGAGCGGGTGGGAGATCCCATCCACGGTGACCCGGTGTTCGTTCATCGCCTCGAGGAGGGCGGACTGGGTCTTGGGGGTGGCGCGGTTGATCTCGTCGGCCAGCACCACGTTGGCGAAGATCGGCCCCGGGCGGAAGCGGAATCCCCGGCCGACGCCCTCGCCGTCGCGACCGACGTCGAGCACGTTGACCCCGGTGATGTCGCCCGGCAGCAGGTCGCTGGTGAACTGGATCCGCCGGAAGCTGCCCCCCATGGCGGCGGCCAGGGTGGTGGCCAGCGTCGTCTTGCCCACCCCGGGCACGTCCTCGAGCAGGACGTGGCCCCCGGCGATGATGGCGACGAGGCACAGCTCGACCACCTCGTCCTTGCCGCGCACGACCTGGCGGACCCGGTCCGACAGCCGCGCCACCAGCCCCGCCGGCGACGAGCCGCTGCCCTCGGTGCCGGCGCCTCCCGTCACTCAGTCGGCCCGCGTACCGGTCACCGTCATGTCCCGGGTGCATCCCATGGGCAGCGACTCGGTGTCGGACTGGACGACGATGGCGGTCTCGACCCCGTCCCAGTCCAGCTCGGGGTCCTCGACGCACCCGCCGGCCGGGCCGTCGATGACCGCGGTGCCCTCGATCCGCCACTGCACCTCGGCGCCGTCGAAGTTGTCCAGCCAGGCCGGGCTGGCGTACTCGATGGTGCAGCCCGACTCGTAGGCGCCGGTGGCGAACAGCTCGTCGTCGATCCGCAGCTCGATGGCCTACCCGTCCACGTACATGTCGTAGGTGAAGGTGGTGTCGATGGACCGGTAGGAGCCACCGGAGGGACAGCCGTCCCCGAAGTCGGCGGCGTCGGTGCTGACGACGTGGACGGTCCAGGAGCCGTCGGGCGGGCCGAGGCCGCTGCCGCAGCCGGCGCCGAAGGCCAGCAGCAGGACGGCGG
>RFKJ01000577.1 GCA_003694325.1 Deltaproteobacteria bacterium | reverse complement strand
GTTCGCGGGCATCGAGGCCCTCGCGCCACAACTGCTGGGCACCCTCGGCGGCCGCCAGTCGGTCCAGGAGCCGCTGAAGCTGCAGGAGCTGCGGGTCGGTGAACTGCATGGCGTCGAGCCAGGCCAGCATCCGGGCCTGCTGCCCGTCGGCGAAGGTCCGATCTCCCACCTCGGCGGCGTAGAGGAGCTGGTAGAGCTTCTCCTCGCCCGCGGTCCGGGCCGCCGGCGGCGTCGGCCCGCCCAGTTCGATGGGCTCCAGGACCGGCGTCCGCTCGAAGTCGGCGGGGTCGACCCTGCATCCCAGCAGAAGCGCGGCGGCGATGGCGAACCCGATCACGGGCGTCCTCCTCCCGGCAAGGGTTGCAGCATCCTGCGATAGCATCCCCGCTGTCCAGCGAGAGCGCCCGTGGAGCCGACGACCCGCACCCGCCATCACCTCGTCGCCGTCTCGCTGTTCCTGGCGCTCGCGCTGACCCTCATGGCCCCGGTGCTGGGCGACTTCCGCCACCTGGCCCTCGGGCACGAGAACAACGACGTCTGGAACCACGTCTGGGGCTACTGGTGGTTCGCCACCGAGCTGCGGGAGGGGTCGCTGCCCCTCCATACGCGCCTGCTGGGCTGGCCCTCCGGGGGCCAGCTCTGGTTCATCGACGCCATGGGCGGCCTGCTCACCCTGCCGATCAACCTGCTGTGGGGTCCGGTCGCCGCCTACAACGCCGACATGCTCCTGCAGATGGTGCTCTGCGGGGTTGGCGCCTACACCCTGGCCCTGCGGGTCACCGGCTCGTGGCCGGGGGCGGTGGCGGCCGGGCTGGCCTTCATGTCTTCGCCGCACTTCCTGGGGCAGGCCTACAACGGGATCAGCGAGACCCTGGCCGCGGGGTGGATGGCGCTGGCGCTGGCGGCCGTGTCGTGGGCGCTGGAGCAGCCGTCGCCCCGCCGCGCCGCGGTCGCCGGCGGGGCGATCGGTTTCGCCGCGCTCTGCAACTGGTACTACGGCCTGTTCACCGGCCTGACGGCGGCGGTCCTGGTGCTCCCCACCCTTTGGCGGCAGCGCCACGACCGGCAACTGCGGTGGGCCCTGCTCGTCGGCGCCGTCGCCATGGGCGGCGTGGTCGCCGGCCCCCTGGCCATGTTCCGGGCATCCATGGCCGGCGACGACGCCCTGGTCACCCGCCGCGAGCAGTTCGTGTGGATGACCCTCATCCTGCACAACATGACCGACCTGGTGTCGCTGTTCCGCCCCGGCCACCACTACTCGCCCGATCTCAAGGCGGTGTTCGACGAGGATCTCATCGTCGTCGTCTACCTGGGCCACGCGCTGCTGTGGCCGGCGCTGGCCGCCCCGCTGCTGCTGTCCCGCCGCCCGCGACGCCGCACCCGCCCCTGGCTGATCGCCGCCGCCGGCTTCACCCTGCTGACCCTCGGTCCCTACCTCTACGTGGCCGGGCACTACGTGACCATCGGGGACCGCTGGATCCCCCTGCCCTTCCTCGCCCTGTTCCGGTGGCTGCCCATGGGCAGCAGCGTCAGCCACGCCTACCGGTTCGTCATCGGCGCCTGCCTCGCCCTGTCGGTGCTGCTGGCCTTCCTGGTGCGGGGCCTGCAGGCCCGCGGGGTGCCGGCGCTGCCCGCGGCCCTGACCCTGGCCGGGCTGCGGATCGCCGAGTCGCTGTACGCCTCTCCCGCGGTCTTCCCGCTGCCGGCCACCCGGTTCGAGGCCCACCCGGTCTACGCGGCCCTCGACGGCGGGGCGGTGTGGGACCTGCCGGTGGGGATCCCCGTCCTGGCCCGCTCCCGGTACCTCGCCGGGCAGGTCCTCCACGGGCAGCCCGTCCCCTACTCCCTCAACGACCCCACCCCGCCCTTCCTGTACCGCAACCGGCTGGGGCAGTACATCATCGAGCTGGAGCGCAGCCGGGTGGCCTTCCCTCCCCACGAGCCACCCGTCCTGGACCTGGTCCTGGCCCGCGAGCAGCTCGTCGCCGAGGGGCTGCGGTGGATCGTCGTCCACAAGGAGCCCCTGCCCGCCTACCAGCTCGACAAGATCGCCGCCTTCCTCGACCTCGTGGCGACCCCCGCCTTCGACGACGACGCCGTGCGGATCTACCGGCTCGACCCGTAGCCGGGCGGCCGACCATCGGGCGCGCCCATGGCCTCGAGGACGGCGGCGACCTGGTCGGCTCCGTAGCGCCCGGCGGCGAGGTTGCCCTCGGCCCGCAGGTGCCCCGGGTCGTTGGGGAGCACCAGGTCACCGGCCCCCGGGCCGCAGCAGGCCCGCAGGTCGATGATCGCCAGGCCGCGGTCGGCGGCGTAGCGAGCGGCCCACTCGGCCCCCTCCCGGGGGATGGCCCGGCCGGCCTCCAGGTCGCCGATGAACGGCATGTGGCCAAGGGCCAGGCGCCCGCCCCACCCGGCGAGGTCGGCGGCGATGCCGTCGAGGGCCTCCTCCCGCTCCCGGTCGTTGACCCGCGGGACCCGCAGCTCGCCCGCGCGCTGGTCGGGCAGCAGGAAGGGCTCGCGGTGCAGCGGCACCAGCCACTGGCGCAAGGCCTGGTAGACCCGGGAGCGGGTGGCCAGCTCGATCCGGATCCAGGACAGCGGCCCCCGGGCGCCGCGGAGGTTCTCGGCGTCGGAGATCAGCACCTGGTTGTGGTCGTGCATGGCCAGGAAGACCACGAGGAGGTCCGGCCGGTATTCGCGCACCGCCGTCCGCCAGAACCAGGCGGTCTGGACGGTGGAGTAGCCGGGCTGGGCGGCGTTGATCACCTCGATCCGGTCGCCGTAGCGCTCGCGCAGGGCCTGCTGGAGGCCATCGGCCACGGTCCCGCCGTCGTCGACTCCCCAGCCGAACACGATAGAGTCCCCCATGAGCGCGACCCGCCACACGTCGGCACGCCGCTGCCGGGAGGCGGTGGTGCGCATGCCGTCGGCGTTGGTGCTCAGGACGAAGCTCGCCCCCTCTCGGGACATGACCCGGTGCTGGTGCTGCTCGGGCAGCATCCGCCAGCCGCCGAGGAGCCCGGCCTGGTAGGCGGGTTGCACGCCGCGCATCGCCAGCAGGCCCTCGGCCAGCAGCCACAGGGCGACGGCGAGCACCAGGCCCAGCAGGATGGCGGCGAGGCGGAAACCCCGGCGACGGCGACGTTGCCCGCGGCTCAACCCGCCCCTCCTCGGCAGGGGGCGGTTGCTGGTAGCATGCCTCGCCCCGGCACCTTCCTGATCGCGCGCCCCGTTCGGGCGCCTGTCTTGCTGCACATGCGACGCATCCTACTCTCCCTCCTGCTGACCTCGCCACCGGCAGGGGCCGCCACCACGGTCCGGGTCGAGGTGGCCAGCGACTGGCGACCCGCCGGCCTGGCCCTCACCCTGCAGACCATCTGGCTCGGGGAGCCGGTCGAGGTCGCCCTCCGCGACGACGGGCAGCCCCCCGACGATCGGGCCGGGGACGGCGTGTGGACCGCCACGATGCAGGGCGAGGAGGTACGGGCGCTGTCGCTGGTCCTGCGGGCCCGCACCGCGGACTCCCCCGACGACTTCGAGCTGTGGAGCGGCTTCGAGCCGCTCCCCATGGGAGAGCAGCGCCTGGCCCTGGCCATCGACGACCGCGGCCGCCGCCCGGTCGCCCGGCGCACCTCGCTCGCCCTGCCGATGCGCCGGCTCGAGATCGCCGAGGCCAGCAGCGTCGCCGCCATGTTCGGCTGGGCCGGGCTGGTGCTGGTCTACGGCATCGGGCTGGCGGCCATCCAGGTCTCGCGGCGGCGGCGATGAGGTGGCGCCGGGGATGGACTCCCCTGATCCTCCTCGCCCTGGCCATCGCCTGGAGCTGGCCGGCGGCCTGGCCGCAGGGGCTGCCCGGGCGGTGGCCCGATGCGCTCGGCACCGCCTGGTTCATCGACGCCAGCCCCCGCCTGCTGTCGGGCCTCGACGATCCGCTCACCGGCCACCCGGCCGGCGCCCACTACGGCCGCCCCGACAGCTTCGTGCTGCTGGCGGTCTCGGCCCTGCTGTCCTGGCTGCCGCCGGTGCGGGTCTACGGGCTCGTCACCGTGCTGGGGCTGACCGCCTCGGCCTGGGCGGCCGAGCGGCTGGCCGCCGAGCTGGGCGCCCGACCACCCTGGTCGTTGCTGGCCGGGGTCGGGTTCGCCTTCTGCGGGCTGTCCAGCACGGCCCTCATCGAGGGATACCCCTACCAGGTCCTCGACCCGTGGATGCCCCTGATGGTCATCTTCTGGCTGCGGGCCCTCGGTCCCGAGGCCCGCCTCCGCGATGGCCTGCTGGCCGCCCTGTTCTTCGCCCTGACGCTGCTGTCGTCGGCCTGGCTGGGGTTGTCGGCGGGAATGGTGCTGGGGATCACCGGGCTCTGGCTCGGGGTGCCCCGGGCTCGCACCCTGCGCGGGTGGGCGGTCGGTCCGGGGACCGCCGCCATCGTCGCGGTCGCCGCGGTCTACGCCGGGCTGTTCCTGCACGCCGGTGCCGGGGTCCGCGAGGGGGGCGGCGTCGCCCCCATCGCCGCCCAGATGCGGACCATCCTGGTCCAGTCGGCCGGCCCCCCCCTGGGAGTCGACGTGCGCGGGCACGGGCATAACCACGGCATCGGCGCGGCCGTGCCCGTGCTTGCGGTGTTGAGCCCGGTGGTCCTCTCCCGCGGCCGCCGCTGGAGGGCCCTGCTGGCGGTGGGCCTGCTGTCCATGCTGGCGAGCCTGTGCCCGCGCATCGATCCCGACGCCCTGGCGACGACCGTGCCGGGGCTCCCGGGTGCGCTGTGGGGCGCGCTGGCCGGAAGCCTGCTGCGGTTTCCGGCACGGCTGGGCTGGGCCTGGGCGCTGTGCGGCAGCGCCGTCGCCGCCCTGGTGCTCACCACGCTGGCCCGGCGCAGCCCCCGCGGGGCGGCGTGGATGCTGGCCGCCGTGCTGGTGGACGCCTTCGTGGTCCAGCGAATGCCCATGCGCCAGGCCGAGACCCTCGCCACGGCGCCGTCGGCCTACGGTGCCCACGAGGGGCCCGTCCTCGACGTGTTCCCCGACAGCCCCGGCGACGATCCGCAGTGGCGGCTGTGGACCACCAACCTGTCCTGCTTCTACCAGGTGCGCCACCACCGCCCCATCGCCGACCACTGCCTGTTCGTCGCCGGGGCCGAGAGCCCGCGGGTGACGCGCCAGCGGATGCTCGTCGACGCCGCGCTCTCCGGCCGCGTCGCGACGGCGATCGAGGCGCTGCGTGCCGAGCGCTTCGGCAGCGTCGTGCTGCACCTCGACCACTTCCCCCAGGCCGACGGCGCCCGCCTGCGCGCAGCCCTGACCCGGGTCCTCGGCCCGCCGGTGGAGAGCCGCGACGGCGGCGAGTACGTGGCCGCCTTCGGGCTCTGACGGGCCGGACTCCGGGGGCAGGCAGCGACCCACCGCGTTCGGGGGCTCTCCCCGGCGGGGGTCGACGGCGACGGCGATGCCCGCCCGTCCGACCCGGGGCCTCGCCGGATGCTCCGCCTGCAGGCGCCGGGCGCGCAGCCCGAACCGTCAGGCCGGGACCGGCCGCCCGTCCTCGTCGGCCCGCACCCGCGCCGTCGGCTCCACCGTCGGCCAGTTGCCCGGGGCCAGCAGCACCAGGACGTCCACGTCGTCCCCGGCCTGTTCCAGCAGGTCCACGATCACCGCGTCGGCGTGCTCCCCTCGCTCCGGGGGCTCCAGCGCGTCGGCCCCCTCGACCACGATGACCGGTCGCCCGAGGGGGGCGAGGAGGTCGGCGGCATCGAGCAGGGTGTCGGGAGCCGGCCGCTCCTCGGCCACCATGGCCACCCCGGGCATTCCCCGCAGCGCGGCGGCGATGGCCGGGCGACGGTCCGCCGGCACCGCCAGCACCACCGGCCCCGACGGGGCCCGGTGCCGCACCAGCGCCTCGGTGACGCCGGCCGGCCCGCCGTCGCCGATCACCAGCCACACCTGCCGCGCGTGGCGCGTGTCGGGGAGGCCCGGCAGCGGAGCCGGCGGCGGCGCCTCGCCCACACC